>NZ_JAQRFO010000019.1:0-80897 GCF_028598775.1 Xenorhabdus aichiensis | reverse complement strand
CGGTGCATGCATTGTGAAAACCATGAGATATACTTGCCGCATTGTAGGGAAAGATAATTCCACTATCAGATTTGGATTGTTTTTGAACGATATCCCACGGCTCCCCAAGTAAAGGAACAAGCATATGATTGCCTATCTTCTTTCTGGGATCTTTTCTGTCTCTTACGAGCACAGACCTCTGCTTCTGATCAATATCATCCCATCTTTTTTTACATATCTCTCCAATGCGCATGCAGGAAAGTATTGAGAAATTCAATATATCCTCGTAAGGGATATCACTTGTCCAGTGACGCCCTTTTCTACGTAGCACCTCCATCACTCTCTCTAACTCCTCGCGTTCTGGTCTTCTGCTGCGTCGCTGGCTTTTACTGATTAACCCCATTTGGGTTAAAACTGAACGGGCTTCATGTGTGGGATTTGAGGTGTAGTCTAGTACCGTCTGCGCGTGGGCGTTTTTCAATGCTATAGTAGGCCAGCTTTGATTCTCTCCAATTCGTGTTTTTCGATGTAAAAGGGGTGCTATTGGGGGTGCTGGTAATCCTAAAATAGCCCAAAAAACCTTAAATGCACGAAAATCAGCAAAAATGGAAACCCAAATAATTCATGATAATAGCAAGGAACGGTGGGGAGTTGGCGTGTTATCTGGGAAATTTTTTTTTTATGATTAATCGATATCTGATCAATTCATTTTGTGGCTGGTTATTGTTCTCATGTTGTTGGTTCTGCTTGTGGGTGATCGCCTACTATTTTGTTAATGACCCAGAACTGGCCATTTTATTTTTTCCTTTTGCTCTGCGCCTTGGCATCGTATTACATACGCCAAAACATTATTGGCCAACCGTTTATGGTGCAGAATGGTGGCTGACCATCTGTCTGGCGCTATTAATGGGGCAGCCTCAATGGCTCACTGTGCTCACTGCCAGCATAGCCAGCCTCCCTGTTGTCTGGGTTGCCAGCCGTTATTATCGCGGCAGTCAATGGCAGCGGCTCGCTGTCATGGCAATGGTGATCACAGCAACCGCCATCATTAATGTCGTGGCAGTGAGTAACCACAACCCATCTTTGATCATCGTGTTTCTGGTCAGCTTAACCGGTGGCGTTATGTTGGTGCCCACATGCTATTTAGTCTGGCATTATCTGTTCCAAAGCATCTGGTTGCCTCTGACAGCCAACGTCGTGTCGCGTCAAATCCAGTTTCGCCTTCATCGCGTTATTCTGTATGCCTTGCTATTTGTACTGAATATTCTGTTACAAATTGGTTTTCCCAATGAATTACGCTATTTTGCACCGTTCTGTCTGGCTATCCCCATTATTCTGTTGGCCTTTCGTTATGGTTGGCAGGGTGCCTTACTGGGGACATTACTGAACAGCATCGTATTGATTGCTGCGCGCAGTGGTGTTTCGAATATGGAAATCACCGACTTACTGTTATCGCTCTTGGCACAAACCATCACCGGGATAATGCTTGGCATGGCGGTTCAGCGTCAACGTGATCTTAATACACAGTTAAAGCGTGAACTCTATCGTAACCGTAGTCTTGCGGGCCAATTAGTCAAAGCGGAGGAATCGGTACGGCGCGATATTGCGCGAGAACTGCATGATGAAATTGGTCAGAACATTACAGCCATTCGGACGCAGGCTAATATTATTCAGCGGGTCGAAGTGACGCCTATTGGCTCGAATTGTGCCAAAACTATCGAATCATTATCCCTTAATGTTTATGATACGACCAAAAGGTTACTCAGTTGTCTGCGTCCCAAAATCCTTGATGACCTTGGTCTGAAAGAAGCGATTGAACAATTGCTGCGGGATATGGAATTTGAAAACTGCGGCATATCAGTGGAAATCCATTGGGAAGCTAATTCTGCCGAGGTCATTGAGCAATTAAGTGACACAACAAAAGTCACGTTATATCGTCTCTGTCAGGAAGCCCTGAATAATGCATTAAAATACTCTCAGGCGGATCGCATTGAGTTGCATTTTTCTGTCAGAGGAATGATCCGTTTATTGATTAAAGACAACGGCATTGGCTGTAAGGCTGAAGATAACCTGAAAGGGTTTGGTTTACGGGGCATGCGGGAACGCGTACAGGCACTCGGTGGCCAATTCTCAATTCATAGCGAAAAACGGCAGAATGACTCGACAAGCGCGGGTACGGATTTATCGATCATTTTGCCCAAATTTTAAGAAGTGGTCATGACAGGTTTTTCTCAATCCAAACCCATACCTCACGGCAATCTGTCCGATGCAGAAATCCGGGAGCAATACCGTTACTGGCGCTTGCATATTATGTTGAATCTATACGTGGGCTATGCGCTATTTTACTTTACCCGTAAAAGCTTCAACTATGCGATGCCTGCCATGATCACCGATCTTGGCCTTGATAAAAGTGAAATTGGCCTCATCGGGACGTTGTTTTATATCACTTATGGCTGTTCGAAATTTTTTTCCGGCATTATTTCTGATCGTTCCAACCCCCGCTATTTTATGGGAATAGGGCTGATTGCCACGGGGATCATCAATATCTTGTTTGGGCTGTCCAGCTCCATTGTCATGTTTACCTTTCTTTGGATATTAAATGCCTGGTTTCAAGGATGGGGTTCTCCTTCATGCGCTAAGTTACTCACGACTTGGTATTCTCGCTCAGAACGTGGCTTCTGGTGGGCGATTTGGAATACTTCACACCATGTAGGGAGTGCGTTGATTGCATTGATCGTCAGTTTCTTAACCTTGCATTTTAGCTGGCGAGAAGGATTTATCGTGCCGGGCTGCGTTGGGATCTTGACAGGCATACTCTTATGCTGGCGATTACGCGATAAGCCGAGCACGATGGGGCTACCGACCATCGGTCAGTTTCGCAATGATCTGTTGGAAAAGGCTCAGGAAAATCAAGGCAAAGGCCTGACTACCAGAGAGATCCTGAGAACCTACGTTTTCCGCAACAAATATATCTGGTTGCTTTCCTTTAGTTACGTGCTGGTATACATCGTTCGCACCGTCATCAACGACTGGGGAAACCTGTATCTGACTGAATACCATCATTATGATTTAGTGAGCGCAAACGCCGTATTATCGCTCTTTGAAGTGGGAGGATTTATGGGATCGCTGGTCGCAGGTTGGGGATCAGATAAACTCTTTGGCGGCAATCGTGGCCCGATGAATCTGATATTCTCGATGGGTATTTTCTTGTCAGTGGCGGCTTTATGGTTGATGCCTGTCACGGGTTTGGTTTTTCAATCGCTTGGCTTTTTTGCGATCGGTTTTTTTGTGTTTGGCCCACAATTGCTGATTGGTATGGCTGCCGCAGAGTGTTCGCATAAAGATTCTGCCGGTGCTGCGACGGGTTTTGTGGGGCTTTTTGCTTATACAGGCGCGGCTATTGCGGGCTATCCTTTTGCCATTATTCTGGAAAACTATCATTGGGCTGGGGTATTTATGACCATTTCCGTCTGTGCCGTCATGATCGGTTTATTATTGCTGCCTTTCCTGCAAGCACAGTTTCCTAAGCAAAGGGGACAACGTTAAATGTAGAAAGGATGAGAGCATCCTCCACTCGTTCTCTGAATAAATATCGAGTGGAGGGTCTTTTCAATCAGAGCTCGGCAGATTAAGCCTTCACTTCTTCTCTCATGATACGGTTCAACCACGGAACCATAAAGGTCATGATAATGGCGACAATCAGAGTGGCAACACCGATTTTACCGAACACACTCATATAAATTGGCAGAGTTTGCAGAGGATCAGTCACGCCTACGGGGGTAGCAGTGAGTGCCGCCACATGACTTGCCAGCATTGATGCCACCGCTTGCGACAGGAACCACATTCCCAGAATAAAGCCGGTCAGATAACTGGGAACAAATGCCGCGACCATTGCCAGCCCCAGAGCGCTGATCATCAATTCGCCTATGCTCTGGAACAGATAAACCAGCACGATAAACCACGGTGAAGTAATGCCTTGGGCATCAGCAAACAAACCGGAGGCGGCGGCTGTCAGGAAACCCAGAGAGCACAGGAACATGCCGAAGGTGAATTTTGCCGGCATGGAGAAGTCTTTACCTTTCGCTCCCAGCTTGGTGTAAACCACCGCCAGTATTGGGCTGAAGATGATAATCCAGAATGGGTTAAATGCTTGGAAACTGACGGGATTGACATCAAAACCGAGGATCTGGTGATGGACGTTGTTAATGGCGAAGAAGTTGAGGGACATTGGCATCTGGTTATACAGGATAAAGAACACCACAGCCTGAAGCATCAGAATAAACGCCACGAACATTTTATTACGGGCGACTTTTTTCTGCTTGAATGCCTGCCAGAAGAAAATCAGTACGACGATGGTGGTAATCGCGAACAGGGCGATATTGGCAACCTTGATATTGTGCAGTAACCATGCACAGACACCAATCATGGCCACAGAACCTATCAGAACGGCAATAAGACTGATGGGCTTGATAGGATGATGATCAGGTGTAGAGCCGATATTATGTACCATACGACGGCAGGCGATATATACCAACAGGGCGATGATCAGGCCGATACCGCAGATATTGTAAGTAACGGTATAACCATATTTTTCAGCAATCACCGGGGCGAGGGAAAGGGAAAACAGAGAGCCGAGATTGATGGACATATAAAACAGAGTAAATGCCCCATCCAGACGGGGGTCTTGTGGTTGGTAACATTTAGCCAGCAGGCTGGCGGGGTTGGCCTTGAAAAGACCATTACCGACCGCAACGGTGCCTAATGCATAAAAAATCAGTTCCGGGTTCATGATAGACAGGCCGATCATGTAATAGCCGATTGCCATGACAATCGCACCCAGAACGATGGTTCGTTTAGTTCCAAGTATGTGGTCACCAACATAACCACCGATAGAAATCAGGCCGTACACCAGAGCGGTGAACGCACCAAAGGTAATAAATGATTGTTCTTCTGAAAAACCCAGTTGTTGAACGAAATAAACGGCCAAAATGCCTTGAACGCCGTAGAAACCAAATCGTTCCCATAGTTCAACAAAAAAGATCATGAAAAAGGGTTTTGGTTGATCCCATAAACCGACGGGTGCGGTTTTACTCATAGAGGTGCCTCTGTTAGTTGTCATTCCAATGGACAATACATCCAGAGTTTATACTGATGTTAACTGGACGATAACATAATGTATTGTACGGGTTGTGATTTTGTTTATTTATTCAAGTGATCGTAGAACGCGGGAGGTTAATATACAGGTATAATATCTTCTCAGTGGTAGATCACACTAACGTGAAAAGTAATACCAGATTTGGCAGAATATTCACTAACTTAATGTCAAAAATTGTTAATCAAAGGATTAAATGATTTAAAATAACCTAATATGGTTATTTTAAATCAATGATGTATGCCTGTTTTTGAGGTAGTGCAGTAATCGAATTTGAACCAATGTTAAATTCATCTTATTATACTGTGCAATAAGATGAATAGACCCGTTGAATTCGCCTGCGACTCTTTATTGAGCTATTCTTATTGATATCATCCATTAATATCCAAAATTCGATATAATACAATTAGTAATACTTAGTGATAAAAAATAAAATTTCATCATTTTATTCAAAATTAATACTATTGAATTCAGATGAAGTTAACTTAAATTTATCATTCAGTACGTTTTTGTATCTTTATAACAAATTAGAGTTATTGGATTGTTGTTTTAGAGAGCTATGAGAAAAGTGAAATGTTCAGTTGATGAAGGCTCTCGGATGGAGCCTTCTACTTCTCTTGGAAAAATATTGGCCGGGGAAATATTGGATAAATTACCGTATAAAATTAGACCGCATCCGCCAGGCTTTTATCCATCACATGATGAAAATCACGTTTAAAATAAATCAGCCCGTGGCCTTCTTCCTTGACCGCCATCTGTTTGACTTCCACTAGATAGACATAATGCGTGCCGATTTCCTGTACTTGCTCAATACTTCCTTCCAGATTGGCCAGTGTTTCTTTCAGCATCGGTTGCCCCAGAATGCCCGTTTTCCAGATATTCCAGCCAAAGCGCTCTTCCATGCTGACACCCGTCATTCCGGCGAAATGGCGGGCAATCAATTCCTGTTCATGATTCAGAATATTGACACACAGGCGGCCATTTTCCTGAAATACCGGATTCATGGCGCTATTGCGGTTGATGCATACCATCAGAGTCGGAGGCGTATCTGTCACAGAGCACACCGCCGTTGCAGTTATACCGCATCGCCCCGCAGGGCCATCCGTGGTGATGATATTTACCGCAGCGGAAAGGCTTGCCATCGCATTCCGAAAACGCAGGCGATGTTCATTTTCTACAGACATAATAGACCTCCTGCTACTGATTTATTTCAGCAGCTTATCTAACAGGTTAATATCACGGTTATTGTGTAAATGGGGTTTTGTCCAGCCATTCACGTCATAGTCTGAAAGACAGCGATCCACCAATTCCGTCATTTTCTTCATATTACCGGAGCCATAGGCATGACGTAGGCACTGTAGGCGAATCTCATCCTGACTGCCGGCATAATTGATTTCATACAATTCATGGCGCCCGCCGAATTCGCTGCCAATGGCATCCCACATTAATTTCAAAATTTTAATTCGCTCTACATGGTCAATACCGTTAGAGCCACGTACATATTTCTCAAGATACTTATTGATTTCAGGATTATTCATATCGCGCACACTGGATGGCAGATAAATCAAGCCGCTGGTGACATTGCTTTCAATGATGTTCTTGATTTTGGTATAAGCCATCGGTGCCATGACACGATAAGTCTGAATCGCCTGAGTATCCGGCAGATAAGCGCCGCCTTCCCACGGTTTGGCTTCTGCCCACATCGCATCCGTCAGTGACCAGAACAGATTGCGCCATGCCACGACTTCCCCCAGATCGGCCTGAACACCTCGGAAATCCACCACACCAGTACATTCAAGGCTCTTTTGCAGCAATCCTGTGATGAAGTCCAGTTTGACCGCCAGACGCACACAGGCTTGCATGGGGAATAGACGGGCAAAGCCGCCTTGGACAGCCCAATTGCGGGCGCGATCAAAATCGCGATAAATTAACACGTTTTCCCACGGAATTAACACTTTATCCATGACCAGAATGGCGTCATTTTCATCAAACCGACTGGAAAGGGGGTAATCGAAAGGTGAACCCATGGCACCGGCAACCAATTCGTAAGAAGCGCGCGAGATCAATTTCACGCCGTCGGCATCCATGGGTGCGACGAACATCAAGGCGAAATCGGGGTTATCGCCGATAACTTGTGCAGAACCAAAACCAATGAAGTTATAGTGAGTGAGCGCCGAATTGGTTGCGACGACTTTGGCACCACTGACGATAATCCCGGCATCGGTTTCTTTTTCTATCTGGATAAAAACATCTTTAACCTGATCGGCTGGCTTATGTCGATCAATCGGTGGGTTCACAATGGCATGATTGAAATAGATACCGCTTTCCTGAATGCGTTTATACCATGTGCGGGCGTTATCCGCGAACTGCCCGTAAAATTCAGGATAAGCACCTAATGCGCAGCAGAATGCCGCTTTATAGTCAGGTGTGCGTCCCATCCAGCCGTAGCTTTGGCGTGACCATTCTGCAATGGCATCCCGCTGCTGGCGCATTTCATCCGGGCTGGTTGCAAAGCGGAAGAACTTGTGGGTATAGCCGCCACTGCCGGTATCGGTATCCCAGCAGAGTATATCGTGGGTTTCCGGCTCATGCAGGGCATCATACAGTTGACCTATCGAGGCTGCGGCATTACGGAAAGCGGGATGTGTCGTGACGTCTTTGACGCGTTCGCCGTAAATATAAATTTCCCGGCCATCCTGAAGCGATTTTAGGTACTCTTTGCTGGTAAACGGGCGTTTATGATCGGCACGCAAATCTTCTAGTCTCATGGCTACCTCACAAGTGGAAAATTCCCCGTTTTGATTTGTTATCCATATGGGGACGTAGTGTTAATTTTATGTTTACTTCCATTGCTTGATTGAAGCGATTAATTGGCTGCATTTGAAGAGACTTTCGGAAGGTTAGCTGGTACTTTTCGGTGAGGGTGGATAGTTTGTTACGAAAGTGTGATCACCTTTGTGTTTTAGCAAAATCCGCTGTAAACCCTCGATAGGGCGGGGAGCAGTCACTAAATAAAACAGTCTAATTGGCAGACTGTTTTATTTATTCTTAAAATTAATGGAGGATATTTATTAAAATTGACACATAAATCCAACTTCCCAACTATTGTTCTGGTGATTATCCCAGAATCCGGGAGGATAGCGCTCAATATCACTTTCCATTATCATCGGTTTTCGCCATTCAAAATGTTTTAATCCCGCTTTATTGGCGGCATTTTCATAATCTTCATGACTCCAGCAATAGAAAATAAGAGGGCTTGGAGGATTGGTGATAAATTCCGCTTCATGGCGGAACCCGCTTTTCCACGGAGTTTCGCTGATAAACTTAACCTGATAGTTACTGTAGTCATGATTATCCAATCGAAAGTCTGGTTCAACTGTATAAGATACTAATTTACCCGAAGGTTTAAGGTGAGTTGCAACGACACGAAACATGGCTTCGAGTTCTTCAATTGAAGCTGCATTGCAAAATAACCAGCCTGCAACAATGATATCGAATTTTCCGAATGACTCCATTTCCATCGCACTGACATCTCTGGCGTGAAACTCTATGTTTTCACCGGATTTTTTCGCTTCTTTTCTGGCAACTGCCATCATGTTTTCTGATATGTCTATACCAACAACTTTTGAAGCACCAAGCCTTTTAAATTTAAATGTAAAAAAACCAGTGCCACAGGCCAGATCTAAAACTGATTTTCCTTGTATTTCACCAGCTAAATTCAGGATGGTTCGCATTTCAAGTGTGCGTTGAGGGGCTGCATCCGAAAAATTATTATAATGTTCTGCAATAGGATCATAAGATGTGTCTTTTATTTCCATTATCGAGCCCTTTCTTTAATAATTGGAGGTAGATTCACATAATGCTCTGCAATAGGGTTATAGACAGAATCTTTTATTTTCATTAGCCAAATCTCTATTAAATAATTTGGCTATTTGGTTGCTTGCTATGCAAGCTAAATATAATAAGAAAATCTCCCGTAATTTTACGGAGGATTATTTTGTTAAAGTTGACAAACAAGCGCTGTATCAAGACAGTTACGTTGATAATCATCCCAAAAACCCGGGGATTGCTTCTCAATATCACGTTCCTGCAACATGGGTTTATGCCATTCAAAATGTTTTAAACCCGCTTCATTGATTGCAGCAGCATACTGTTCGCGGCTCCAGCGATACATTGTAAAAGGGCTGGGAGGAGTGGTAATGAATTCAGCCTTCAAAAGCGTTGTATCTTTTACGGGTTCTTCACTAAGAACTTTTATGAAATAATTTTCATAGTTCCCTTTTTCTAGCCGATAATCAGGTTCGAATGTATAAGCTATGAGTTTGCCGGAAGGTTTAAGATGGTCGGCAACAACACGGAACATCGTTTTAAGGTCTTCAAATGACTCGGCGTGACAAAATAGCCAGGCTGCAACGATGAGATCAAATTTCCCAAATGATTCCATCTTGCAGACATTCCTAATATGAAATTCTATATCATCTTGATATTGCCGTGATTTATTTTTGGCTATTTGTATCATTTTATCTGATATGTCAACACCAATAATGTTTGAAGCGCCAAGTTTTTTGAATTTACGACTAAAAAGACCATATCCACATGCTAAATCCAACACGGACTTTCCTTGTACTTCACCTGCCAGATGCATGATAGTCCGAATTTCCACGTCGATATGAGGACTTGAGTCTGAAAAATTTTCGTAGAGATGTGCAATAGGATTATATAAGATATTATCTGTCATTATTTGTTATCCTTAATTACATTCAAGATGTTATTTCTTTCTGTGGGATTTGTTATTTAGTATTGATGTAATATTTGATGATTGTTTCTCAGTTGTATATGTTAAAGTGCTAATAAAGAATTTTATATAATTATTTTTGTTGATTGCCATTAAATTAACAACTATAAAATAAAAATATTAGGTGAGGTGATAATGATTTTTGGTTTTTATTTTTTGTTTAATAACTTATTTAAAATGACGGCATGATGATCAAAGAGTGAATCCCCAGGGCGGGATTCCACTTTAAGATCGATTCTTTTATAGCCAAAAAACGTATCTCTACGTAAAATTTTCACCATTTTATCCAAGAAATCACATTATATTTTACGTGCAAGCTCTAAAGATTAATTTTTAAGCAAATTAAAATCCCGCCCTGACTTTGGTGTTGACATATTCGATGACCTTTTTGACCAGAAAGATATTTTTATTCAATGGAATAGTTTTATTTATTTTTATTTCTCGGAAATGTATTTTTTATTAATAATAATTTAAATTATAAATAAAAAATATATTTTCATTAAATAACTGAATGGTTGTTAAATATATTTATATATTTATATATTTATATATTTATATTTATATTTATATTTTTGTGTATTAATGGTGAAAATGTTTATTAATTTATTTTGTTATTATAACCGATACGGTATAAGCAAAAGCAGGGTGTTTTTCACCCCCCACCCGTGCTCTTCTCCCGCCAAACACTCGGTGCACACCCCATCAACCGATTAAAAAAACGCGTAAAATAAGCCGGATCTTTAAACCCTAGCTGATACGCAATTTCAAACACCGGGCTGTCACTAAACAGCAGCAGCCGTTTTGCTTCCCGTAACAGTCGGTCAAAAATCAATTTTTTGGGTGGCCGGTTGGCAAACCTTCGACACATATCTTTGAGGCGAGATTCCGTAATCCCCAGTTTTTCCGCGTATTCCGGTACAGCAAGGTGCTGATGATAATGCTGATCAATCAACTGGTTAAAACGCTGAAACAGTTTTAGTTCTCCTCTTACCCCGCCAGAGCGGTGATCATCAAGGGGAATGCTGCGCAGCAGAAAGGTAAACAGTGATTGCGCCAGAAATGCCAGTGATTGTTCACGTCCCGCGAATTGGTTGGCGGATTCACGCCCGATCAACGCCCAATAGTGATTGAATGTCACCAATTCATCGGGCTTATCAGCCACAGAAAGGCAGATGGCCGGAATATCAACCAGTTCCCGATGGGTGGGGTAGAGCGAATTGAGCAGCGGCGTAATCAATGCTTGACGTACCGTCAGGACATAACCATCGGTATCTTCCTGCGTAAAGAAGGCGTGGGGAACCGAAGGAGGCGTCAGGATAAACAGCGGTGCTTGTACTGAATAGCGTAGCTCATCCAATTGCAGCTCAATCCGCCCTGTCACCAGATAGTGAAGTTGAAAAAAACCGTCATGACGATGCGCCTGCATATCACGGCCAAAGAACGCGGCCATGCGACCAAAAGTTTGATAATGCACATCGTCAGATCCCTGCGTTTCATCATAGTCTTTACTGATATCAATATTGGTAATAATGGCTTTGCTTGTGTTGGAGGCTGGCATCAATAGTTATCTCCTGAGCGCTGCGTTTGTTTCATCGGGATAAATAAGACCATCAAAGCCCCGATAATCAGCAACCCGGCGACGAAATAGAGGCCTGAGTTGAAACTGCCCGTTTGATCTTTTAGCCAGCCGATCAACAGCGGGCTGGCAGCAGAACCCACATTACCCGTGGCATTGATGACGGCGATGCCAATGGCCCGAGCGCGCAGGCTGATGGATTGATCCGGCGTAGTCCAAAATACCGCCATGGCCGTAAATGATCCCGTGGAAGCCATGATAATCCCCAGCAGTTGCACCATGCTGTGGTGAGTCAGTGAGGTCAGAATCCAGCCTGCCGCTGCGAACAGATAGGGCAGGGCAGTGTGCATTTTCCGTTCTTGCAGGCGGTCTGAGCGGCGGCTCCAGTAAATCATTCCCAAGATAGTGCAGAATTGGGGAATGGCAGTCAGCAGGCCGATCATCACGTGACTGCTCCCCTGATTGAAACTCTGCATAATTTGCGGCGTCCAGATATTAATGGCGCTCAGAGTATTGGTCAGGCAGAAATAAGCGAAGGTATACATCAGGATAATCGGGGTTAAAACTTCACGCCACAGGCTGGTTTTGGAACTGGCGGGGCCATTGGGTTGTATCTGCGAAAGTTTATCGCGCTCCATCATCTCCTGAAGACACTGTTTATCTTCACGAGTCAGCCATTTAGCTTTTTCCGGTGAGTCATCCAGATAGAACCAGACGACAAAACCGAGCAGAACAGAAGGGAAACCTTCCAGCAAAAACAGCCATTGCCAGCCACGCAGATCCCAGATGCCATCCATTTCCAGAATATAGCCGGAAGCCAGCGAGCCAAACGCCATTGTGACCGGCATCGCGATCATAAACAGGGCATTGGCGCGGGCGCGGTAATAGGCGGGAAACCAATAAGTCAGGTAGACCAGAATCCCCGGCAGGAAACCCGCTTCCGCAATGCCGACCAGCATACGCAGGATATACAGGCTTGTCGGGCCAGTGGCAAACATCGTGGCAGTAGAAGCGATCCCCCACAGCACCATAATGGTGGCGATCCAGCGACGGGCGCCGACAATACTGAGCATCACGTTACTGGGAATGCCGAAAATCACGTAAGTCGCGTAAAACAGGGTAGCCGCCAGTCCAAACATCGTAGACGACAGGCCGAGATCTTTTCCCATCGTCAGACCGGCAAAGCCGATATTGATGCGATCCAGAAAGGAAAACACAAATAGAACAAATAAAAACAGGATCAAGCGTCGGAATAATTTATTGATGACGTTTTGCTGCCGGTCGGTGAGTTTTTGAGGTGGGTAATCCGGGTTCTCTGGCTCTTGTATGGCTTCAGGTGGGCTGCTCATTGTCGTTACCTTTTTTATTATACGATGCGTGTCGCGTTTTTATGGAAACTGGCATGAAAACTGTCACTGCGTTGGCAGATGCGGCGATTGACATCTGCCATGTAGGAATACCGATTGTGGTGTTATCAGTAATCAGAATGATTTAATAAGTGCTCAATGAAGGCGGGGTTATCTTCTCCTGTTTTTTGCCGAAGCGCGCTACCAGCGAGTTAGCTGCTGTTGCCAGCAATGTTGTATCGACCCCGACGGCAACAAACCGTGCGCCCAGATTAAGGTAGTGTTCCGCCGTTTCGACATGGGTCATCAAAATCCCTGCGGCTTTGTCTGATGCCGCTATCTGACAGATAGCCTGCTCAATGGCTGCTTTGACTTCAGGGTGCTGAGGGTTACCGGAATAGCCCATATCCGCACTGAGATCGGCAGGGCCAATAAATACGCCATCGACACCTTCAACGGTCAGAATTTCCGGCAGATTGCGCAGGGCTTCGCGAGTTTCCACTTGTACCAAAACACAGATTTCATCGTTGGCGCGAACCAGATAATCGGGAATACGATTCCAGCGGGAAGCCCTGGCCAGTGCACTGCCTACGCCCCGAATGCCAGCGGGCGGATAGCGGGTCGCACGCACGGCTTCGCGGGCTTGCTCTGCGTTCTGAATCATCGGCACCAGCAACGTCTGTGCGCCGATATCGAGAAGTTGCTTAATAAGCACCGGATCGTTCCACGGTGAACGAACAACCGGCTGGCTTGGATAGGGCGCAATCGCCTGCAACTGGGTCAGGATTGAGGGGATATGATTGGGCGCGTGTTCGCCATCAATCAGCAGCCAGTCGAACCCTGCCCCTGCCAGAATTTCCGCGCTGTATGAACTGCACAGGCCAAGCCATAAACCGATTTGTGGATGCCCTGCTTTCAGGGCTTGCTTAAATCTATTGGTTAACAGATCCATAAACTTACCTTCAAACTTAACGTCCGGCTTTAAACAAAGTGGCAGCTGATTGAACCCATTGCACCGTAATCCACATGAAAAGTATCACCTTTGCGGGCAGGCACCGGGCGGGTAAAGGAGCCGCCAAGAATGATCTGACCTGCTTCAAGCTGAACACCATGCGGAGCCAGTTTATTGGCTAACCATGCGACACCATTGGCGGGATGGTTAAGTACCGCTGCGGCTACGCCGGATTCTTCAATTACCCCATTGCGATAGAGCAGGGCGCTGACCCAGCGCAGATCCAGCTCATCCGGCCTGATGGGACGCCCGCCCATGATGACACCGGCATTGGCGGCATTATCAGAAATCGTATCGAACACCTTACGCGGGCGCTGGGTTTCAGGATCGATGTTGTGACAGCGGGCATCGATCAACTCCAGCGCCGGAATGATGTAATCTGTCGCGTTATAGACATCAAACAGCGTACAGTTTGGGCCACGAAGAGGTTTTGCCAGCACGAAGGCCAGCTCTACCTCAATGCGCGGCACAATAAAGCGTTCGCAGGGAATATCACTACCGTCCTGAAAAAACATATCATCCAGTAATGCGCCATAGTCCGGTTCCTCAATTTGTGAACTGACTTGCATGGCTCTGGATGTCAGGCCGATTTTATGCCCTTTGAGCACTCGGCCTTCCGCGATTTTCAGATTGACCCACTCACGCTGAATGGCGTAGGCGTCTTCAATCGTTATTTCTGGGTAATCCAGTGAAATCTGCCGGATCTGCTCTCGGTTTTTTTCTGCCTGATGTAAACGGCGTGCAACCTGTGATACGACTTCTTGCTGTAGCTGCTGTTGCATAGCGTATTAAGCTCCTTTAGCGCCCAATCCCCCAAAACAGAGGTATTTCACTTCGAGATAATCGTCGATCCCGTAGCGTGAACCCTCACGCCCCAGACCAGACTGTTTTATGCCCCCAAACGGAGCCACTTCGTTGGAAATCAAACCTTCATTGATGCCGACCATGCCGCTTTCCAGTGCTTCTGCAACCCGGTAAATCCGGCCAATGTCGCGGGAATAGAAATAAGCCGCGAGGCCAAATTCTGTATCGTTGGCGAGGCGAATGGCTTCTTCTTCATCGCGGAATTTGAACAGCGGTGCCAGTGGGCCGAAGGTTTCTTCATGGCTGACCCGCATTGAACCATCCACATCGGCCAGCACGGTGGGTTCAAAGAACAACCCGCCCAATGCGTGGGATTTGCCGCCGGCCAGAATGCGTGCGCCGTTGGAAACCGCATCGCTGATATGCGCCTGTATTTTTTCCACGGCAGCCTGATTAATCAGCGGTCCTTGTTGTGACGCAGGTTGTGATGCATCGCTATGGGCTGGCCCAACGCGAAGTTGCTTGACGGCATGAACCAGACGTTCAGCAAACGCATCATAGACGCTTTCTTGTACCAGAATCCGGTTGGCACAGACACAAGTCTGCCCACTGTTGCGGAATTTCGTCGCCATCGCGCCTTCCACAGCAGCATCAAGATCTGCATCATCAAAAACAATAAAAGGCGCATTGCCGCCCAGTTCAAGGGAAAGTTTCTTGACGGTATCGGCACTTTGCGCCATCAGTAACTTGCCAACGCGGGTAGAGCCAGTAAAAGAGAGCTTGCGCACGATAGGGCTTGAAGTCAGTGTTTCGCCAATCGCTTTGGCATCTATACCAGTGACAATATTCAGGACACCCGCCGGAATGCCTGCCTGTTCAGCCAGTACGGCCAATGCCAGCGCAGATAGCGGAGTTTCTGCGGCAGGTTTCAGTACAACCGTACAACCTGCGGCCAGTGCCGGGCCAACCTTACGAGTGATCATGGCATTGGGGAAATTCCACGGCGTAATTGCGGCGACAACGCCAATCGGCTGTTTGATGGTCGCGAGACGACGACCCGGCATCGGTGATGGGATAGTTTCGCCATAAATGCGTTTACCTTCTTCCGCAAACCATTCGATAAAACTGGCACCATAGGCAATTTCTCCCATCGCTTCTGCATGGGGTTTTCCCTGTTCAGCACTCAGCAGTTCCGCCAATGCTTTTTGGTTATCCATGATTAGCTGGAACCATTGCTTGAGCTTTTGGCTGCGCTGCTTGGCAGTCAATGCTCGCCATGCGGGAAGGGCATTTTGGGCGGCTTCAATGGCTTGCTGCGTCTCTGCGGAACCCATATCACTGACATTGGCAATGACTTCGCCATTGGCGGGATTGGTAACGGCAAAAGTCGTTTTATTATGCGCATCAACCCATTGACCATTGATATAAGCCTGTTGGCGCAAAAGTAATGTATCGAGATGATTTGTCATGGTTTTCTCTTCATTAAGCAAAAAGGTGAACTTTATTGTGTTGAATTATATTGTGCTGAATTATGCCATTCGCTGGGGTTAATCTTTTGATTTAAACAGCTGATGCACGTTATTCGATTTATAATTCAGTATCGGATCAAGTTCTTCCATTGTGAAAGAGAGACCAAGATAACGCTGTGCCATCAAATCAGCAAAGTGTGCCTTGATTAACGTAAATAGCATTTCGCCGACTTGCTGACGATCTTCAAGGCTGCGCCCGGCACCGATTTTCAGCGTCATGTGGACAAAGGCGTAATCTTGTTCACCATCCGCCATTTGCCATGTATCCAGCCAAATAGCGCGGCTACGGATGCCGCCCAGCGGGAAAATCCCCGTATCGGCCAACGCCTGATTCACGTTGGCAAACAGCGCCGGTAATCTGGCGGCTTCACGGATATTTTCGGTACATTCAGCGTAAAAATGTGGCATGGTCTGCTCCTGTCAGGCTCTGATTTTTTCGGTGGTTTGTTCATTAACCGCATCATCGGATAGCGGGAAAACGGCGTTCACTTGCCCGGTTCCTGAACTGGCGAACAATTCGGTGAGAAATTCCACCTTACCGTCGTATTTGTCCCAACCGAGCAGGCCGAGCAACATCACCGTGTCGTGCATATTGCCTTCACCGCGGCAATATTGCGCATACTCCGGCAGCATTTTGCAGAATTCCTTGAACTGACCGGCCTTCCAAAGCTGTACCACGCGGCGATCCATCTGTTCATCAAACTCACGGGTATAACTGTTCATTCCTTCTTCGGCGCGTTGATCATCAATGAAACTGTGCGACATCGAGCCGCTGGCCAGCACTGCTACCGTGCCATCATATTTTTCAATCGCCCGCAACACGGCTTCTCCCAGCTTGCGGCTGTCTTCAAAGGCATGAACGGTACAAAAGGCAGAAATCGAAATCACTTTGAAATGATGGTCACTGTTCATATAACGCATGGGAACCAGTGTGCCGTATTCCAATTTCAGACTGGAGATTTCATGTGATTGAGCGCGAACTCCCATTTGGCGGGCTTCTTCCGCAATCATCCGGCCGAGTTCAGGATTGCCGTCATATTCATAAGTCATATCGCGAATAAAATGCGGTAACTCATTGCTGGTATAAATGCCGGAGAAATGCCCGGCACAGTTGATATGATAGGCACTGTTGACCAGCCAGTGGGTATCGAACACGATGATCGTATCGACGCCCATTTCATGGCAACGGCGGCTGATCTCTTTGTGCCCGTCAATTGCTCCCTGTCGGCAGCCATGATGTTTGCCCGGCATTTCGGACAAATACATCGAGGGTACATGTGTAATTTTCGCGGCTAACGCTAACTTTCCCATAAATCCTCACTTGATATCAGGACGATGAACCGTGGTTAACGCTGGGATTAATTACACTCCCCAACGAGGAATGGGATGATCTCCCATTGAGATACAGACGTTTTTCACTTCGGCAAAGACTTCAAAACTGTATTCCCCGCCTTCGCGCCCTGTACCGGAGGCTTTCACACCGCCGAATGGCTGGCGTAAATCGCGAACATTCTGGGTATTGACGAATACCATGCCAGCCTCAATGCTACGCGCCAGACGCAGGACTTTGCTGACATCCTGCGTCCAGATATAAGACGCCAGACCGTATTCCACATCATTGGCCATGCGCAGGCCGTCCTCTTCACTTTTAAAAGGCAGCAGACAAGCAACGGGGCCGAAGATCTCTTCCTGTGCCACGCGCATCCGGTTATCCACATCGGCCAGCACGGTTGGCCGCAGGAAGTTGCCATTTTTCAGATGTTCAGGCAGATCGGCGGGCTTATCAGGGCCGCCAGCCAGCAGCGTTGCTCCCTCTTCAATACCGAGACGGATATAGCCGGAGACTTTTTCCCAGTGCGACTGACTGATTAAGCTGCCGACCTGAGTATTCGGATCTTGTGGATCGCCTACACGCAGGCGATTGGCGCGTTCAGCAAAGCGCTTAACAAATTCGGGGTAGATACTTTCCTGAATGAAAATACGGGAACCTGCGGTGCAGCGTTCGCCATTGAGGGAGAAAATCGTGAACAGCGCTGAATCCAGCGCACGTTCAATATCCGCATCTTCAAAGATCAGAACGGGGGATTTGCCACCCAGCTCCATCGAATATTTTTTCAGACCTGCACTCTGCATAATCCGGCGGCCAGTTGCGGTTCCTCCCGTAAACGAGATCGCCCGCACATCATGGTGTTTTACCAGCGCATCGCCTGCGGTATTGCCATATCCCTGCACCACATTCAGCACGCCGGCCGGAATACCCGCTTCCAGCGCCAGTTCGCCCAGACGGTTGGCGGTCAATGGGGAAAGTTCAGACATCTTCAGCACGGCAGTATTGCCCAGCGCCAGACACGGTGCCACTTTCCATGTTGCGGTCATGAAAGGCACATTCCACGGCGAAATCAGTGCGCAAACCCCGACAGGCTGGATCAGCGTATAGTTGAGCATCTTGTCATCAACCGGATAAGTATGCCCATTCATCTGCTGGCAAATTTCAGCGAAGAAATCGAAATTATGGGAAGCGCGCGGGATCAGCACATTTTGCGTCTGGTGGATGGGCAGGCCAGTATCCTTGGTTTCCATCGCGGCAATATCGGGCACATTCTGGTCGATCAATTCCCCTAAACGGCGCATCAGGCGGGCGCGTTCTTTCATTGGCGTATCCGCCCACTTGGGAAAAGCGTCTTTTGCCGCTGCAACAGCCTGATCAATCTCTGCCTGCCCACCGGATGCTACTTGCGCCAGCACTTCGCCAGTGGCGGGATTGGTGGTTTCAAAATAGGTTTGGCTGGCAACGTTCTTGCCGTTGATCCAATGATTAATGGTGGTCATGACAGGTTCTCCTCATATTCTTGCTGGCTGATAATGTGATTCACCAGACGCCCGACACCTTCGACTGACACAATCACTTCATCACCCGGCACAACATCTGACAGCCCTTTCGGCGTTCCTGTGGCAATCATGTCTCCCGGCTGTAGTGTCATAAAACTGCTCAGGTAGGCAATCAGGAAGGGAATATCAAAGATCAGATCTGCCGTTGTGCCGCGTTGACGTAATTCCCCATTGACCCAGGTGCTCAATATCAGGTTATGGGGATCGGCTATTGCATTTTTATCCACGATCCACGGGCCTATCGGAGTGAGCGTATCGCGGCTTTTCACGCGCAGATTGGGGCGGTAATAATTTTCCAGATAATCACGGATGGCGTAGTCATTACAGACGGTATAACCCGCGACATAATCCATAGCCTGTTCTCTGGAAACGTTGCGGGCTGGCTTGCCAATCACAACAACCAACTCCGCTTCATAATGCATGTATTCCACATTGTCCGGCCGGACGGAAACTTGACGATGGCCGGTTAGGCTATTGGCAGCCTTGATGAAGATCAGCGGCTCTTCCGGTGGCTTAAATTCCAGCTCCGTGGCGTGATCGGCATAATTCAGCCCCAATGCGAACAGGGTGCCATTGGCAGGAGGGAGCCACAAAACATCGTGTCCGCTGACGACGCATCCATCAGACAGCAGGACATTTTCCTGTTCATCGACGATGACATTCATTTCTTGATTCTGATAACGAATTCTGGCTTGTCTCATGGTTGACCTCCTGCCTGCGCCCTTCCTTCCAAAACGCTATCTTTCAACGTGATGTCTTCCAAAACCACGGTGTTTTCCAACTCAGGGAAACCTTCAGCTTTGACCGTGACGTTGTCGTTAGGGCGAAGCGTAATGCGCTGATGGGGAGTGCCGAGCAGGATGACATCGCCTTCGTTTAACGTGGCAAAATCACTTAATGCCGCCAGGAGTGCTGGAGCAGAACGCACAAGATCGCGGGTTGACCAGCGATCAACTTCCTGACCGTTGATTTCAGTGATGATTTCGAGTGAATTCACTGATTTTGTTGTGACTATCTGGCCTATTGGACAAAACCCATCCCGGCATTTTGCTTTGATAGCAGGACGATAAAACGAAGTTTCTGGCAGGCTGACCTCATTGGCCAATGCATAACCCGCGATATATTGCTCTGCATCCTGAAGAGAAACTTTACGGGCGGTTTTGCCAATCAGCAGTGCCAGCGTTGCACCGCTTTGTACTGTCTCCCCGATGGGATGAGGAATAATATCACCGGAGCCAATCACCGTATTGCGGGGTTTAATAAACCAAATTGGAGTTTTTGGTGGTGTTTTATAAGGTAGCTCGTCAAATGCCTCATGCCAGAAATCGAGTTGACTGCGGTGGTTGAGGGCGACGGCAAAAACAGTGCCTTTCATTAACAACTCCTTGAAACCTGAACGACGTATCGCAAGATTGTTTGTTAATATATTAATAAATCAACTGCCGTCAATGTTCAACATGTTAATATAATTGTTAATTTTAATTGTGATCTATGTAACACCATTCTGGTATTGATTGTTTTTACCACAGAAAGATCAAATTGTTATCTTAATTTATGAGGTCATTTGACATTGAGTTTAACTTATTTTTAACTTTTCTTTGGCAAAATAATTTTATTTATTTGTTAATGTTGAATTCTTTTCCCTTTGTAGATAATTATGAGCATGTTAGTCTTTTTGATGTTTATGTTGTCTATAATGAGTGGCGTACGCGTTCAGTTTATAGAGAATGACTAGTGGTTAACTTAAGAGTCACCTTTACTTATGCATGAATCCCTGACAATTGCATTGCTTCAAGCACGGGAAACCGCAATGGGTTTTTTCCGTCCTATTTTGAAAAGCTATAACTTGACTGAGCAACAATGGCGTATTATTCGCGTACTTGCGAGTAGCCGTTCGATTGATTTTCATGATTTAGCTTGTCTCACCTGCATCTTGCGCCCAAGCTTGACGGGCATTCTAACGCGTATGGAACGTGATGGTCTTATCTTCCGCCTAAAGCCAATGAACGATCAGCGTAAGCTGTATGTTTCCCTGACACCGGCTGGTCAGGAGCTTTACGAACAGGCTAAAGGGCAGATTAATGATGGTTATAAGGCGATTGAGGATGCTTTTTCTCCAGCAAAATTGGCCCAGCTTTTAGCGTTGCTGGATGAATTTATTTCCATCGGAAATCCCTCTCAGGAAGATATAGAGACAGAGAATGAGTAGTCGGTAGCTGTGCTGCATTAATATATTAATTAAGTGATTTATTAAGTGGTGGAATAAAAGCCGCCGGAATGAACTGTTTGTATGTTTTGAGCAGTTTATTGCGGCGGCTTTTCTATTCCGGGTAGAAAAATTGAGTCTGAAATAGCTCAAATAAGGAAAAGGTTATAAGTAGAAAAATTGAAGTGTTAAGATTTTTGTTGGTATTTCTTTAATGGGTTTATCGGACATATTTATACACGTTTTTAGAATTAATAATAAAAAACCTCACATATCGGATTTATCCCCATCAAGATGGTTCTGTCGCATTAATAAAGAAAGTACGAGTGCAGATAAGGTGATTGATTTTTACTCAGTTAATTGATAGAAAAAGGCTGCCGGTGAAATCGGACACCCTTCTTTTTGTCGGTATTGTCCTTTGCGCAACAGGCTGACCCATTCAATCCTGGCCAACACGGTCTGAGCCCGTCTGAAGTTTTTGAATCCCAGCATAGGACGTGTCCGCCGTTTGACGTTGCGGTGATCCTGTTCAATCAGGTTATTAAGATACTTATTCTGCCGGATAATGATGTCGTTATCCTTTGTTTTTTCCTTGTTTAACTCGTCCACTGCGGCTTTATTGGCGCCACTTTTATCCATCGTCACCCCGTCGGGTTGTCCATGCTGGCGTATTGCTTTCTTAAAGAAACGCAAGGCGGCCTCCTAATCCCGATGGGCTGTCAACAAAAAATCAACCGTATTGCTATCTGAATCCACAGCACGGTAAAGGTAACACCATTGACCTTTGATTTTGATATAGGTTTCGTCCATTCGCCACCGACGCCCAGCCGCAGGCTGACTCCGCCGATAACGTTTGACCATCAACGGGATCAGACGATGAACCCAGCGGGAAAGCGTGGAATGATCGACGGTTATCCCCCGCTCAACGAGCATTTCCTCGAGATTACGCAGGCTCAGCGCGTAGGCCAGATACCCGCGAACACACTGGGCGATAATATCAACAGGATAGTGCAGACGTTTGAACGCTTTTCGGATAAGGGACATCGCTCTGGACTCGCTCAAAAACAGGGGAGCTTACCTGATGACCGCTTAATGCGACAGAACCATACAATATGCAGATAAAATTGTGGTGATGGATCAGGGCGATATTGTTGAAGAAGGAACGCATAGCGAACTGATCGACAGACAAGGCTTATATCATGAATTGTGGCAATTACAGCAGCAGGCGCAGAGCTGGGGTATGGGGACTGGTCGTGAGTAATATTTTGTAATATAAGGATGTGTTGATAAAAAACGTCCGGGAATGATTAATTACCGGACGTGGTTTTATTGAATGAGGTTGGAAATAATAAATATAGGTGGATTTGAATAATTATTTTTATATTGTTGTCAGCGGTATTATTATTTTAAATAGTGATACCTGTCGCCGCTGCGACGTTTAATAAATATGTTTGAGATGTTGAATTAATATTTCATAATAGATAATAGATAATAGATAATAGATAATAGATAATAGATAATAGATAATAGATAATAGATAATAGATAATAGATGCTGGATTCGACTAATAAGTTAACCACCATAATTACTATGATATAAGTGCAACATCGTTAATCTGGAAGTAAACACGTTGGTATTCCCTTGAATAACTTATTCGGTGTTTTTTCACCCCGAATTTTTCGGGGTGATATTGAGTCAGTTCACCAAAAAATTTATCTCCTGTTCAGCACTTAAATCTTTCCAAAGTAACCGCTGTATTCATTTTTTATTTCCGGTATTATTTCCACGGCTTTCTTAGCAAAATAACGGCGAGTCAGCGTCTTCAGATGAGCCTGTTTAGAACAATTTTCTGCTCAAAAAAACGGACACTTTTTTTAAAACCATTGTATATTCCACGGACGTTAAATAATCATTGGCCATGTGTAATCGTGTTAAATTGTAGTAATGTAGATAATCCAACACATCTTTTTTCATCTCCTCATGTATTTTCATGATGTGTTTTGAATAACCAATCCTGTTTTAAACTGTAGTGATGTGATGGACTATCAGGGCAAAGGGTAATCCTCCCATTTTTCATGGAGGTTAAAAGTAGAATTTAAGCAACACGTAATATATGTTGCTTTGGTGTATAGCCACCTAATGCCATATTGGGCTTTCATGATTATAAAACCACTGCCATTTTGTTGCAGAGTCTTGTAATTCACTCAAGGAAGCAAATAAATAGTGTCCCAGCCAGTTATAACGAATCGTTCGATTATAACGCTCAATATAGGCATTCTGTTGAGGCTTTCCGGGTTGGATAAAATTCAACACTATCTCATGCGCCTTCGCCGATGCCTGAAATTCATGGCTGGTGTCACAACGTATTGAAGCAGGTTTTCCCCACCACTCCATCAGGTGCTCCAATGTTCGTATTACACGACAACTGGGCAATGAAAAATCAACCTCAATAGTGAGCGCTTCGCGATTAAAATCATCAATAATATTGAGCAAACGCACCGAACGGCCATCTGACAACTAATCATGCATAAAATCCATTGACCCACTTTTATTAGGTACATCAGGCACTTTCAAAGGTTCAGGTTGTTCGCGTTTCAACTGTTTCTTGGGTTTAATGCGTTTTATTCAGAGCCAGTTCACAATAAATTCGGTAAACCCGTTTATGGTTCCAAAGAAACCTTTTCACATTGCGTAAATACAAGTAGCAAAGCCCAAATCCCCAATTACGCTATTGTCCCGTAATATTCAGTAACCACGCCGAAATCTGCTCATTTTCGGCAGACAAACGGGGCTTATAGTGATAACTGCTTTCACTGACCAATGATCGGTTGGGTCGTTTAAGCGGATCACGGCTCTGCCTGTAATAGTTATGACTCTGTCATCAATGGTAATATTTGTATATCCCGCCATCAGATTTCTGCAATTTTCGATGAACGGACATAAAATACAATATATTTTTATTATTTGAAATTTCAAATGAAGTATTTTTCCTATACTGGTCAAGATAGTTTCAAATAGTGCGAAAGTTTTTTTATTTTCTTCTGTAACGCTATGTAAAATACATATAATTTTTTTTCAGTGAGAATTTCCGAATCAATAACTTGTATCTTGCAAACGAGATGCATTCATATACTGTATATGATTTAGTAATTAAGCTTCAATTGATAAATTTTTAACTATTGATGGGTAAAACACGTTTAAAATAAATAAATCCATGTCTTACATCCTGAATAATCATCTATTTTATTTCTACTAAATAGACGTAATGTATACCTATTGTAATTTCACTATATTACCCTCCAAATTGGCCAATGCTTCTTGTAATATAAAGACATTGCAATCGAATCTCGTTTTCTCTAGACACGACTGACTTTATAAAGCTCATGGCAGACACAAAATTTGTAGCCTGAGGCATACTGTAACATAGTAATATTTTGATTTTATTTTATAATATTATGAATCGCCGCGTCTTTTTATGTAAATAATTTGATAACAACCATCTCAAACTGCAGGGTACTATAAGAGTATTTATGTTGAGAGGTACAATTTAATTAGCACGTCTCTATAATACCTCTCTCTTCAACATTATTTCAATAATAATGAAAATATTAATTTTTCTTATATTAGTTACATGGTTTTAATAACACTAGATTGTTATCATTGTAATTATAGATGATTAATGTATTATTTAAAATTTAATATATCACACTCCATTAAATATGTATATTTTCAAGTATATTGGTGCGGTTATCTGTTTTTTCTTTATTAATTAATAACGATGCTGGCACCTCTACTCCATCCATATCAATAGTTAGTAGCTGAAGCCAAAAATCTTTTGTTGCAACAAAAATTTTTCCTTTAGAATATCTAATTTCACCAGATTCTTCGATGTTTGACGGGATATTAGTAACATTAGCTGAAAGCACTACAATCTTTAGATTTTTTTTTGTTAAAAAATACGCACCTGGGTGACGATATGCTGCTCTTATATGTCTTTCTAATACCTGAGCCTCAAGCTGGAAATTCAGATGATAATCAGAGGATTTTGGACGACCAAAGTAACTACGGTTTTGCATATTTTGGGGTTTATAAGAAAAATTATTATTTACCATAAGAGGTATCAAATCTAATAACATTAAAACATTTTGATCTTCCTGAAAGGTTCTCAAACCAATGCAAGTTTCTTTTTCTGAAAAGTGAATAGAGCGTTGCATAATTATATCACCCGTATCAAGCCCTTCATCCATTTTAATAGCACTAATGGATGTTTTAGTTTCACCATTTTTTATCATCCAATAGAATGGTGCCAATCCTGCATAACGAGGTAAAGGACTTGGATGAAAATTAATAGGCATAGCATTAGGAATATCCAGTAGCTCTCTAGTTAATAACTGTTGGAAATTAGCAACAATAAAATAATCTGGATTAACTTCTTTTATTGATATTATAGTTTCTGGCGAATTTACCTTTTCTGGTCGTTTAATTGTCACCCCCAATGATATAGCTTCCTTTTCTATATTTACAGAATGGCTATCATTAATAAAATAGTCACATTCCTTATTTGGAGGCGAAGTTATAACCATTAGCAACTCAATCATTGGGTGTGCTGACAATATTCTTAGAAACGGAGATCCTAGTTTTGAATTAATCTCAGTGAATAGTACTATTTTAGTTTTTTTAGACATAACAATACTCAGATTTAAAAATCAAAAGAAAATATTAGTTGATTTACCGCCGACCAAAACATTTCCAGCTAGCTGTAAAATAGCATCTTGTGCTACTGCATGTTGACACATCGTCTGTGCGTCACGAAGCCAGCGATCAAGAGGAGATTTCCGATAAACTGAACTACCACCAAGCAAATTGTACATAGATTGTACGATATTACGAGCTGTCTGAAAGGCATTATAACGAGCCAAAGCAGTCACAACGCGATAATCTGAAGCAGATTCATCACCTTCCAAAATATTTTGCCACTGTTTTTCAAGACTGGTATAGACTGATGCTCGTGCAGCGGCAAGTTCCATTTCGGCACGGGCGATGGCGGATTGAATACGAAAATCTGTAATCCAAGGTGTGTTAGTTTCACGATCAACACGATTTTGCACTTGATCCCGCACATAATCCAAGCAAGAACGAGCCATTCCTAAAGGAATTCCTGCCATCTTTCGAAGGATGGTATCAGGTGAATTATAGAGAGGTCCTAGACGGTATGGCTGTGAAAATGAAAAGCTGTGTTTTTTAGGCACAAAAAGCTTTTCAACCGAGTAATCTAAACTACCACTACCAGCTAGTCCAGTTGTGTACCAAGTGTCTATAATGTTAAATTGCTCTGGTTTTGCAACCATAATACGCCAGTGTTGTTCTTCTCCGGTAATCGGATCTTTTTCTAGTGCTCCATTACAGTAGACTAATACACCGCATATTAGTACATCACAGTGAGTTATCCCGCTACCAAATCTCCAATTACCACTGACAACATATCCTCCGTCAACACGTTCAGCACGCCCCTGTGGATGAATCCATCCTGAATTAGCCATATCAAGATGAGGATATAAAGAGCGTGCGATATCGGGAGGTAAAAAACCAGAATATATCCCAGAATCCATACCAATCATACTGCACCAAGCCGCAGAAACATCACCTGTGGCAAGAATCTCTATGAGTTGTGTCTGCTGAATAGATGTCAACTCAGGTCCCCCCCATTCTTTAGGCATTGCTGCGCGAAAAACACCTGTGTTTCTTAAAAGGTCAATGATATTTTGAGTAAGTTTCCTGTTATTTTCAATTTTTTCGGAATTCTCTTTTAATATCGGAACAATACTCTTAGCCTTATTAATAATATCTTCTGCATTATTTGGAATAACTTCATTGTAATTAGACATAAGCCCCATATTTTCCATTTTCATTTCCTTGTTTTATTAATTAAAAATAACGCCCGGTGGAAATAATTCCATTAGGGTCTAGTATACTCTTCAACTTTTTATTAACTTCACGCTCAGTTTGTGAATAATACTGTTCAAGAAAATGAGTGTGATTAATGTCTAAACGGTAAGGATAAAATCCTTTATAAGTAAAGTGTTCATAAATCAAATCTAGAGTTTCATGTGCTTTACTTATCTGATTTTTTACTGGTGGAAATTTTATTGAAATAACTAAGTCTATAACATCAGAAGATAACGCATTTACAGTTGTACCAATTTTGACGCCTGTTTGGTTAGAAATATCATCAATAATAGATAGAGCTTCGACAATAGTTTCTCCTTTGAACGGTATAAAAGCTAAAAAGAAAATCCAACCACCACCTTTACTATCTACCTCATTAGCATTTTGCCCAGTAGCCGCACGAAGCATATGCTCATTCCATGTAGGATCACCAGCATAAGCATGTTCTACAACTTGTAAAACAAAGTCATTTTTGTCTGAACTAATTTCATTTGAATGAGTTATTTTTGTAAATATTCCACTGTCTTTGGCTTCTTCAAACAATATAGATATAGTGGCTTCCACTTTCTTATGATTACCAGACACGCATATCAAGGTGAGATGTTCATCCACCGAGCCGCCGTAAGATTCAGTAGAAACAGTGTCATAGATTTTTAATACACCAGAGACCATCTCCTGTGCATACCAGTCTCTGAACAAATTGACAGCGCCTAACAGTTTTTTCCTAAGAAATCGTAAATGCAAAACAGTTTGTTTTTGTGGTCTAGGTAATAAGCGAACTACAGCTCCAGTTATTATTCCAAGATTAGATTGAGTATAAAGGTGCAATAATGAAGGACCATGTCCAAATGTATTAAATGCAGTCTCTCTCTCTGCGTGTGGCCACCATCCGACTTTAATTTTTTCACCGTCAGGGGTTATCACCTCTAGTCCTAACAAGTCGTCAGTTCTTTGGCGACGTAATCCAACTCCACGCTCCAGAATATTACCTACCACACTTGTGTGCCCAGAGGAAGCTGTCACGTTTAGCATTCGTGAACTATCTTTTAATAGCTTAGCTAAATTTAGCTGTGTTACACCAGGTTCGATTATAGCCCATCCATTTTCGATATTTATTTCTCGGATCTCTGTTAATCTATCTAGAATTACAATAATAGCATCTTCACTGACAGGTTCTTTAGATCCCAACCCCCAATTATATCCAGAACTGACTATATGTAATCCTAATTTTGGATTATTTTTATTCATTAGATGGACAATCTGGACTACTTCATTGATCGAACCAGGTTTAACAATAGCGTTAACATTTTTTGGCGCAAATAAACTTACATTTCTTCCCAAGGTAAGAGTTGATATTTCATTGAATTTAATTTGAATATATGTTTCACCGACTATCTTTTTTAGTTCTAATATGATATTATTCAAGGAGCAAGCATCACTTTGTTTTTTTTCTATTATATCCATAATCTTTAGTTCCATTAATGTGAAATAGAAGACAATTTTCCTTACTCAGAAAATGGCCTTGAAGGCGCTGTACCTGGAAGATAAATATGTTTATACGGTCGTTCACCATAAGGCCATTGTACATGAGCCATTACTCGAATAACTCGAGGTATCATGATGCTGGTTTTATTTTCTACAGCACATAAAGATGGAATTTTTATTCCAGAGTCGTAGAGTACCAAAGGAGGTAACTCATTGGTAAGGTCGGGTGTAATAGTAAAAAATAAACTTACAAAATCAGTAATTGATAAATTATTTTTAGACATAATTTCATCAATAATTAATAACGTATTTGAAGTAATACTTTCAGCTGTATCAAAATCGACTTGAACTGCACCACGAATAGCAACTAATTTGATTAACGGAGGTGTGGTTTTTATCTGAGTATAAGACATATTTCACCCTACCAATCTAGTGTTAATAATACGACACTACGGTTATTATTTAATTTACATATTTAAAATTGCGAGACAACTGTATACCATGGTTAAACTTCAAGTCAATAAATTATTATATTTTTATCTCTGAGATTATAAAATAAGTATAATCTTAATGACTTATAGTTAAATAAATTATTTCCATATTAAATTACTTTAATTTTAACTTCTGGTTAATTATTTGTTTTTCAATATATTAACACTCAATGATCACATATTAAACCTGAAGATTTTATACAAAACAATAATTTTCAGTATAAATTTATTTTACTAAAATATAATGGTGGAACGTGTAAAAATTAAGTGCAATAAAATATTATTTAAATAATCATATTACCATGATGGTATTTATTGTAGTTGATATTGTTGAAAGCATTTTCAAAGTAGTTTAACGTTTCATGCTTTATATGAATCTATCTAGGAATATTTATGATACATAAGAATGTTATGCTATTGCTTGTCTTGGCTATTGCTGTCTTTGGAGTGATTACCACTGAGGTAGCAGTAATCGGCCTACTACCACAATTAGGGTCACAACTTCACGTTACACCTACACAAGTCGGTTTTCTTGTCAGTATTTATGCTGTCATTGTTGCTATAACAGGGCCATTCATCACATTACTACTATCGCGATATAATAAAAAGTACATTCTTCTTACAATCCTTCTTATATTTGTTATCTCTAACCTTATCTATGCCACAACAAGCAGCTTTAATTTAATCTTGTTCTTTAGAATATTGCCAGCATTGTTTCATGCCACTTTCTTTGCTGTGGCGCTCGTCGTCGCTGCCAATTCAGTAGCTAAAGAGGAAAGCCCAAGAGCAGTGGCGAAAGTTTTCGCCGGGGTTGCTGTAGGATTGGTATTAGGCATGCCGGTTAGCTCGTTTATCGCAGAACATTTATCATTAAGCGCTGCGTTTTATTTTGGTTCAATATCTTGTTTGCTCGCTTTTATAGGTATTTTATTCTTTATTCCTTCTTCTATCTCTACAAAAAAAGTTAACTTTTCCAGTCAATTAATTATATTACGCAATGGAAAATTATGGTTAACAATTGTTACAGTAACGGCCGTATTCTCTGCAATGTTCGCAAATTTTAGTTATATTGCAGACTATCTTGCTAAAATCACACGTCTTGATAATGACACTATTAGTGTATTTCTCGTTTTGTTTGGTGTTAGCGGAATATTTGGTAATTTTATTTTTAGCACCTTTCTACAAAAAAATGCTATAAAAACAACGAAGTTATATCCTATTTTGTTGACGTTACTATATGTTTTTATTTGGATTCTGGGTTTTTCCCCAATAGCTATATTGATATTGATTTTTTTTTGGGGAGCGTTACATTCAGCAGGGCTCGTTATCAGCCAAACATGGCTTATGAAGGAAGCCAATGAAGCACCTGAGTTTGCTAATAGTTTGTATATATCGTTTTCAAATTTAGGAATCACAGTAGGTGCCATGGTAGGTGGATGGGGAGTATCTTATTTAGGTGTTCATTCCGTTGTTCTTATTAGTATCATATTTACGGTTACGGCATTTTTAAGCATCTATCTTAAGAGTAAAATAGATAATAATATTGGCTAGACTCTGGACAATAGTGAGGATAATGTTCAACAAATCGAGTAGGGTGAAACGTTATCCTACTCTGTCAAGATAGATGGTGCTTCCATTAAAAAACATATATGGACACTGACTCAATTCAAGTGGGTGCATAAAATTTTCTGACAACTTAGTACTACAGCCGTAATTGCTCTGTAAGCCGATGATCTCCCCGGCGGCGATAGTGACATTGTTGCGCCCGGTATTGATGCCGTCGTCGCCAGTCTGACCAATGTAAAATCTGTTCGATTGTCTTTCCCGCTTTTTCCATCAGCTTTGACAGCAGCTTACGCAGTTCCGCTACACTGAGCGGAACCCGGCCTATCGGTGTTTTTTTCTCCTGTACCCGCAGAACCGTCAGGACTGCATGGGCCAGTAACGACAAGGTAATATGTCGGTGCCAACTCTGGCATCGCCGCACTTCGTCATGATCCAGCCCACATTCCCCTTTTGTCCCCGTTCCCGCTGACCGTATTTTCCAGTCAGCGGTGGTCAGGGTATCGGCAATACGCTCAGCACGGATATACTCTGGCCCTCGCCACCATAAGAGGGTATTGCAGGGAATAGCTAACACGAAGGGCTGGTATCGGGACTCCAGCCAGACTCTTAGACGACGGTCACGGCCATAAACTTCATCCGCGGTCACCCGGCGACAGGGAACGCCGGCATCCAATGTTCGTTCCAGCATCTGCCTGGCTAACTGGGGTTTCGTTGCAAAAGTGACGCTGGCGGGGATACCCGCAGCTTCACCGCGGGAACGGGCATCTGTCCACTGGCGAGGCAGGTATAATGCCCGGTCAACAAAGGCATGCCCTCCGTTGCCGGCGTAACAAAGAAATACGCCTATCTGGCTGTTTTCTATGCGTCCTGCTGTGTCACTATATTGGCGCTGTACCCCGGCAGAATGGCATCCATTTTTGATAAATCCGGTCTCATCAATGATGAGAACACCCTGCTCATCGCCCAAATGTTCAGTCACATAATCCCGCAGGATATCGCGGGCCATATCGACATCCCAATCAGCGCGTTCCAGCAAATATTGAATCCCATCGGGGGTACTTTCCCCCATCCATTCAGCTAGTTGCCAGCTATTCTTACGTTCAACATCACTGAGCAATCCCCCGAAGATAGGCGAGACTGCGTTGTCGTGGGCCGGTATAGTGAAATAAGGGCGCCAGACGGGCATGTAATGCCTGTGGCGCCTGTTCCCAGATTTTGGCAGGGGATGGCATGTGACACCGCCTTTTATTTAAGGAAGAAGAGCCTCATCATGGCACAATATGGATTACGGCTGTAATACTTAATCTCATTGTAAAATAATTCCCAGGCCTTTTTTATTTAGTCTAACTTGAGAACGATACAACTTAGATCATAATAAACGTTCAATTAGAAGTATGCAGAGATAATAAAAAGAAAACCAAAAAACGTAAAAATAGGAATGGTTAATGCGTGATGAATATTTCGAGCTCTTGGTTTTTCATAACAATAACAAGTAGCTTAAATTTAATAAAACATTTTCCGTTAAATTTTCCATTTATAATTAAAGATTGTTGGCATAAATAACTTAAATAGTAATTAATTTTAAAATAAAAAATTTAGATAAATACCTATTTAATAAGAAGGTCTATGTTTTTAAGCAATATATTCCCACGTAGCATGCTCCTCATTATTTTTGAAGGCTATTTTATTACTCGTTATGATTTTCCGGGGTGGGTTGTCCATGTATTCGCTTCATGGCAATCAGCCCTGTAAGAGCGATTAAAAAGGACATGCCAATAAAGGAGGAGAGCAAACCAATCATCGCAAACAGACCAGACAATAATCCTGATGCAGCTTCAGCAGTGTTGGCCAACGTTGAAAATGCACTAAAGCTCTTGCCGATATCCTCACTCCGGGAAAACGACTGAATGGTGGAAACCAGGGTGATATCAACATCGCAGTCCGCTATAGAATTAATGGGTAAGCCTCTGTAAAATATGATCATATTTAATAGTAATAATTCCCATTTTCATTTATGGTTGCGCTATGTGTCCCTTACTTCTGGATAGAATGTACTCTTTCCCTTTATTCAAATAGGTCGAATGAAAGTTTTGGGTATTTCCATGCCAGAATTCCATTTATGCTCTGATGATTAAGGAAATTAAAAATGCAGTGCAAATTTACTTTTTCCTATTACCGATTAATCACCGTTATTTTTGCTTTTATCGCACTAATCCTTACCAGTGGCTGTGATAAAAAATCGACAGAAGTTAAAGCCGGACATCCTCAACCTTCTGGGGAAACCACCAGCATGGCGGGCTGGCCACGAACCTTCGAAACAGTAAAAGGTCCTCTCACATTAACACAACCTCCTAAGCGTATTGTTTCTACCAGCGTGACGCTCAGTGGCACTTTGCTGGCTATCAATGCCCCTTTAATCGCTTCAGGCGCAACAGGCCCAAATACTGATGTGGCTGATAGCCAAGGCTTTTTTATTCAATGGGCCAAAGTTGCTTATGAACGAGGTGTAAAGCTTCTCTATATCAGTGAACCCAATGCCGAAGCTGTTGCGGCTATGGTGCCAGATCTGATTGTTATTTCAGCGACGGGAGGGGATTCAGCCATGAAACTGTATGAACAACTCTCAACCATTGCACCCATACTGGTTATTGATTATGGCGATAAGAGCTGGCAACAGCTTGCCCTGCAACTTGGGCAAATAACCGGGAATGAAGCTGGTGCCGGGGAAATCATCGCGCGCTTTGAGCAACGTTTGCAGAAAGTGAAACAAGATATCACCTTACCCCCGAATCCTGTTTCTGCATTTGTCTATTATGCTGATGGGAGAGGTGTCAATCTTTGGACGCCATCATCTGCGCAAGGGCAATTATTGCATCAATTAGGTTTTACACTCGCCACATTACCGACCAGCCTGAAAACAGAAACCAGTATGGGCAAACGTGAAGATATCATTCAGCTTTCTGCTGAAGGGTTAGCAGATGGTTTAAACGGCCAATCCTTTATGCTATTCGCTACCAATGACAGCACCATTCAAGCTGTGAATGCTAACTCTTTTTTACAGCACCTGCCTGCTGTCAGTACTCAACGCCTCTATGCGATGGGGCCGGATACTTTCCGCTTAGACTATTACAGTGCAAACAATATGCTTGATCGCATTGAACACTATTTCTCAAATCAAGAATTAAAAAATTAGGCGGTTCAAAAAACAAAGATTGCTGCATCATATTCACTTTTCAGAGGCACCGCCCTCTAATGATGCGGCATTATCATGCAGAGTAGAATGGCGCAGAGGTTTTACCAGTGCTGCAAGCAATAGACAGGTAATTGCCGCAAAAGAACCAAATGAAAGCGCCGTGATGAGAGGAGATAACAGACGTCCCATGACGCCTAATCCCAACGCTCCCATAGAATCACCGGTAACATCCTGTGCCGTGACAAAACTATTCACCCGCCCCAATAAGTGATCCGGTGTATGACTCTGGATGAGTGTAAACTGCAATAAGGAAGCAAAAGCATTCAGGTAGCCATAACACACCAATGCGAGTAATGCCGGGACAATATGCGTCATGACACCGAGCAGGGATAATGCGAGGAAAGAGCCCAGCGCAAAAATAATGAGCAGAAGACCGGGTCGGGCGCTTCGTCCTATCCAGCCACTGGTAAATGCTCCTAGCATGGCACCCAGAGGAACGGCTGAATACATCAAACCTGTCGCGGAAGGACCTTGGTGATAAACCTCTTGAGATAACGCAGGGAAAAGGATGCGAACTGCCCCCGCCATGCTGATCAACATACCGACTAATATCACACTGCCTACGATTTTATGCTGACAGACAAATCGTACACCACTCACTAACGCTCTGAGTGGATGCTCTTGCAGGGTTGACTGTGGCTTCATTTTTGGCAGCCTCACCAGTGGGATCAGTGTAGCCAAAGTCCCTGCTGCGGCAATGGCAAAGTTCCAGCCCGGCCCACTGGCAACGATAATAAGCCCCCCTAATGCGGGGGAAAGAATGGCACCAATGCGAACCGTGATCATACTCAAGGCACCCGCCGCAGCTAGATTTTCCCGGCCAACTAAGTTTGGGATCGCCGCCATTAAAGCGGTCATGCCTAAAGCGCCAAAGAACCCATCCCAGACGGAAAGAAAATAGAGTACAAACAGTGAAGGGGAATCCAAAAACGCATTAAAACTTAATGCAACAAAACCCAAGCCACAAGTGCCACGGGCAAACAGAATCAGTTTACGCCTGTCATAGCGGTCGGCCAGTATTCCGCCCAGCATCAATCCGATAAACATGCCGATCCCATCCAATGCCACCACGATCCCCACCTGCAAGGTAGAACCGGTCAAAGACTGCATTTGAACTGGGACGCCCACTGTCAGCATTCCTAATGCAAAAACAGATAGCATACGGGCGATAAAGATAGCGCGGAAGTGTGCATTATTTTTAAGTAAACTGAAGTCTAGCAGGATTGATGACTTAGCCATGATGCTCCATGCAGTACGTAAACAGGAATTGAAATAAGTGATCTTCGCAGCTTAATTGCCGCAATATAAATATGTTTCCAGAAAAAGCTGTGCTAGCATATCGACCGTTAATGATAATGGCAATACAAATGATTATCACAATCAATAACGAATGGAGTCTTTCCGGTTATGCCTGCTGCCCCAATGCATCGTGAGATAACCTCTTCAAAACCCTTGCCTCAATTTCATACTTATCGTACCCGTCGGTTAACAGGTCCCATAATCTGTTTATTACTCCTCATTATTTTTTCTATAGCGAGTCTGTTATTAGGCAGTAAATATATTGCCCCTGAGACCGTCTGGAATAGTTTAACCGGTGAGCTGCATAACAATGAGAGCATCATTATTCTCGAATCGCGCCTGCCTCGTACCCTTGTCGGTATTTTGGTCGGGATGGCATTAGGTGGCGCGGGGGCATTAATTCAGGCACTGACACGTAACCCTCTGGCAGACCCGGGCATATTGGGTGTCAACGCAGGAGCCAGCTTTGCCATCGTAGTGGCAATCACATTATTTGGCTTAAGCAGTGTTATGGCAAAAGTTAGCGTGGCCTGTCTGGGCGCTTTTCTTGCCAGCCTGGCGGTCTGGTTAATCAGTATGCAGTCTGGTGATAAATCCAATCCTGTACGCTTAATACTGTCGGGAGTCGCGATTAGCGCTCTGTTAACCGGGGTCACTACCAATATTGCCCTGCTCAATCCTTCAACTTTCGATCAATTACGCATCTGGCAGGCGGGTACGCTGGATATCCGATCTTTACAGGTTACTCTCCTTGTTGCTCCGCTCATTCTTACCGGCTGTGCGCTCACCTTATTGATTTCAAGGCCGCTCAATACGTTGAGTATGGGGGAAGAAATCGCAACAACGTTAGGCGTCAAAATCCTCTGGGTAAAAGTTTCAGCCATCATAGCCATTATGCTGTTATGTGGAACGGCAACCGCATTGGCTGGCCCGATCGGGTTTGTTGGATTGATGATCCCACATATCGCGCGCTGGTGGTGTGGCCCAGACCAGCGCTGGATCATTCTGCATTCATTACTCATGGCTCCGGTGTTATTACTTAGTGCAGATATCGTCGGGCGTTTACTGGTTGCCGGTGAGCTGCGCGTATCAATCGTCACGGCCTTTATTGGTGCGCCCGTGCTGATCTGGCAGGTACGTAAGCGTAAATATTGAGCAGGAGACAGATTTCATGCCGAAAATGTTGCAAGTCGGGAATCCAGAAGGGTGGATAAATGGCCGCATTCCCCTTCGGGTTCTACTGGTGAATACTCTCCAGCTATTTTTAATTATGTTATTAGCGCTGTTCGCTGTTTATTACGGAACGCTGAAACTTCCCTTCTGGCAAATCTGGCAGGCTTTTCAAGGTGAAGGTGATCCCGGCATTATTGCTGTCGTCACGCAATGGCGAGCGCCCCGTGTTGCCATTGCGCTGGTGGTCGGAGCCGCACTGGCGATAAGTGGCGTCATCTTTCAGTCTGTCATCCGCAACCCTTTGAGCAGTCCCGATATTATGGGGTTCAGTACCGGCGCATGGACTGGTGTACTGATTACTCTGATTTTTCTAAATGGCGGTTATTATCAAATGACCCTGGGCGCGCTGATCGGCGGTTCATTAACGGCTGCCTTAATTTATTTACTCGCCTGGCGCCAGGGTATCCACGGTTTCCGCCTGATTATTGTGGGGATTGCTATCAGTGCCATGCTGACAGCGGTCAATACTTGGCTTATCGTAACGGGTTCGCTGGAACATGTCATGAGTGCGGCACTTTGGGGCAACGGTTCGCTTAACGGCATCACCTGGCAAAAATCTGCTTCAGCCCTGTTTGTCATTCCTTTGCTGACTTTCGGCGCTTTTGCTCTGGCAAAGTCGCTGAAAATAATGGAAATGGGGGATGATAAAGCCAGCGCCTTGGGCTGTAATGTTGAAACTAACCGTATGCAGCTTATTCTCTATGGCATCCTTCTGACTGCTGTCGTGACGGCAACGACAGGCCCGATATCCTTTATTTCCCTTGCTGCACCGCAAATTGCCCGAAGATTAACAGGTACAAGCTATGTTCCTCTGTTTTCTGCTGCTATGACAGGTGCCTTGCTATTGTTAACTGCTGATTTAGTTGCGCAGCATACTTTTTCAAATGTGCAGCTACCTGTGGGTGCTGTCACCGTCAGTATTGGTGGTATCTACCTTATTTGGCTTCTTATTCGGGAAGCTCGCCAATAATGCCAATCATACAGTAAACAGAAAGAGTAATTATCGATGACATATCGCCTCAGCGCTTCACATTTGACATTAGGCTATGAACGAAAAATTATTGCTGAAGATTTAAGTATCAGTATTCCGGATAAACAGTTCAGCGTAATCATTGGCCCAAATGCCTGCGGCAAATCTACGTTGCTGCGTGCGCTTTGTCGTTTACTGAAGCCCCATCACGGTCATATTTTGCTGGATGGAAAAGATATTCAACAAATATCGACTAAGGCGTTGGCACGTCAGTTAGGTTTACTGCCCCAGCAAGCGATAGTGCCGGAAAATATCACGGTTTCCGAGCTAGTCGCCCGTGGCCGCTATCCCCATCAAAGCCTGCTGCGCCAATGGAGTCTGGATGATAGAACTGCCGTGGCTCAGGCGATGAAAGCCACAGGGATTGCACAATTAGCTGAATGCTATGTTGATGAATTATCAGGAGGGCAGAAGCAGCGTGTCTGGGTAGCTATGGTATTAGCCCAGCAAACTCCTTTACTGTTTCTTGATGAACCAACAACCTGGCTCGATATTGCTCATCAAATTGACCTGCTGGATCTTTTCCTGCAACTTAATCAGGAAAGCAGCCACACCCTTGTTGCAGTACTGCATGATATTAATCAGGCATGCCGCTATGCGGATCATTTAATCGTTATGCAGGCAGGGCAGATTGTTACACAGGGTAAGCCTCAGGATATTATCAGTACAGAACTGATCAAATCGGTGTTTGGCTTATCTTGTGTTGTCATTGAAGATCCGGTTTCCCACACGCCCCTGGTTATTCCCTGCGGCCGCTACCATTCGGTAAAAGACATTTAAAAACCGTTAAAAAGAAAAAATCCCATCACCAATGAATGATGACGGGATTTTTAGGTAATGTTTCAAGCTAGGTATTTTTTCAATCGCGATGCGTTTTCAACAGTGTATTGAGCAATGGCCCTAACTGTTTCAGTGATGTTGGCGAAAGAATATCCGCATGTTCACAATCTTGCCAATAGATGCTTAACTGCCGGATCCAAGGCGCCCATGTCGCTGCAACATCCATATCAGCAGGCAATGTGCGTGTTGCCGAAAACAGAATGGCTTCGCCATCATATTTTTGATTGGCGGCTGATGAAAGGATACGAACAGAATCCTTATAGTTAGCCACAATTTCGGCGAACATGGCCTGCTTTTCAGCACGCAACAGGGGATCACGCTCATCTTCCGTGGCGGCCATAAATTCGGCCTGTTCACGCGCAGCTTCTTCTTTGGCTTCTTCTTCACTTAAGACAGTCCAGTCTTGGCCTTCCGGTGGATAAGTATCCAATAATCCGAGGAAAGCCACTTCTTCTCCCTCTTGGCGCAAGCGCGCAGCCATGCCTTGAGCCAGCATCCCGCCTAACGAATAACCGAGTAGGTAATAAGGGCCATGTGGCTGGATCTGCCGCAATGTCGCTAAATGGTGTGTACACATATCTTCAAGGCTATCAGAGTCGGCAATAACGCCCAGCGGGCGAGGTGACTGTAGTCCAATGATCGGCCAGTCGCCTTTTAAATAACGCAGCAGCCCACTATATTGCCAGGCAAAGCCAGATGCAGGGTGCAGGCAGAATAGTGCCGGGCCGTGCCCGTCTCTTAGTGGGAACACTTCCCCCAAGCCACGATTTTCTGCGGAATTTTGTCTATTCTCATCAGACAGTAATGCGCTCAGTTTTTCGACGCTGCGAGCAACCATGATATGACCAATAGAAATAGACCGATTAAAACGGCGGCGTATTTCTGCGGCCAAGCGCATAGCTAACAGTGAGTGGCCACCCAGCGCAAAGAAATCATCATCAGCCCAAACGGTGTCGCAGTCCAGAACTTCAGCAAAAAGGGCTGCCATTTGGCTTTCCAGACCTGCCACAGGCAAGCGCCCAGTAGTGAGTTTCTGTGGCATAGGAAGTGCCTTGCGATTCAATTTCCCATTGGCGCTTAATGGGAAACTGTCCTGAAGTACATAACTGACCGGCAGCATATAAGCAGGCAATCGCCGGGTAAGTGCTTGATGTAATGCCTCTGTATCCAGTGAAACATCGGGTTGAGGAATTAACCAGGCAACTAACTGGCGGGCATCTGCATCACTAACAGTGTTGGCTGTTTTGCCTAATTCACACGCAGCAACCGCCGCCTGAGCGACGCCGGGCTGTTCCAGAAGAACCTGTTCAATTTCTCCCAGCTCAATACGCTGACCCCGTATTTTTAATTGATCGTCACTGCGTCCAAGATATTCCACTTCACCATTCGGCAGCCAACAGGCAATATCGCCAGTTCGATACATGCGCTCGCCACAGGCAAAAGGATCAGCCACAAAACGGCTGGCCGTCAAATCAGCCCGGTTCAGGTAGCCCGTCGCCAATTGAATACCGCAGAGATAGAGATCGCCCGCTACACCAACAGGAACCGGACGCAGCCAAGAGTCCAAAATACGCAATTGGGTATTCCATACCGGTCGGCCAATAGGCACACCTGAACCTGTACAGTGATCTAATGCCTCACCATAAGCCGGCTGCCATGTGACATCGACTGCCGCTTCCGTTGGCCCATAGAGATTATGTAAAGGTGCAGTGATGAATGTTTGATAGCGGCGAGCCAGTTCACAGGATAACGCCTCACCACTGCAAAACACCCGACGCAGGCTAGGGCAGAATAACGCACTTTGCTGATATGATGCCAATGAGTCAACTAACGTCGCCAACATGGATGGCACAAAGTGCAGCGTCGTCACCGCATAGTCATCAATAAGCTGCATTAGCGCTTCTGGATCGCGATGCACTTCAGGTGGAGCCATCACGAGTTTAGCGCCTGTCATCAGCGGCCAGAAAAATTCCCAGACAGAAACATCGAAGCTGCATGGTGTTTTCTGCAAAACCACATCATCCCGGGTAAGTGGGTAAGCATCCTGCATCCATAACAGACGGTTCACAATGGATTGATGGCTGACCATCACACCTTTTGGCCGTCCGGTTGAACCCGAGGTATAAATGATATAAGCCGTGTGCTGTGGCGTCACTTGTGCTGCGGGATGCACCGGCTGCTGATTTTCATCCGCCAACTGATCCAGTACCAGCAAAGGAGCCTGATGAGCAAAACGCGCTTGAAGTTCACTTTCCGTAATGACTAACCGTGGCTGGGCATCCTCCAGCATCATCGCCAAACGATCATCAGGATAACCGGTATCGAGGGGTAACCAGGCTGCTCCCGCTTCCAGTATCGCCTGTAATGCCAGGCTGAGTCTTACTGAACGGGGTAAAGCAATCCCAATAATATCACCGGGCTGAACCCCTGCTTCAATTAAACGATCAACTAATAGACGGGTCTGAACACGCATTTGCCGATAAGTCAGGTGATGCTGGTTATCCAGTAACGCTAAATCATCAGGCGTTTTTTCAGCCTGTTCAATCACAAACTGGTGGAGTGTACCAGAAGGGATTTCATGGTGTGTCCGATTCACTTCGGTAATCAATGCAGCTTCATCCGGTGATTGTAAAATCCAATCCTGCAGAGCCGTATCGGGTTGCTCAAGCAGTTGCTGAATCAGGAGAAGAATGCGTTGAGCCAATAATTCAGGTTGTTTGACACATTCCCGATATTCCATTAATAAACGCAGCCGCTTACCCGGCAGAACCAGCAAGGTTAAGGGATAATGCGTGTAACCACGGTTATTAATCCGCTGACAAATGATCGTTTGGGTGCAATCTGATTCAGTATCGGTTTCTGGATAATTTTCCACTACCAATAAGGTATCAAAAAGCGTACTTGTCCCCGCAATATGTTGAATTTCACCCAGACCGATATTGTCGTGTTCAATCAACTGGATCTGCTGTGCCTGCAATTGTTCCAACTGAGGCAATAGGGGTAACGTGATATCCAGCGTCATTCGAACCGGCAGCGTGTTGCTGAACAGCCCAACATGCTGGTCTAACCCTTCAATCTGACCAAATCGCCCAGACACGGGGGAACCGAAAACCACATCGGACGAGCCACTGTGTATACTGAGCAGAACAGACCAGATCCCCTGCATCAGCGTATTGAGTGTCAAACCACGTTGCTGACATAAGCTGAATAGTGCCTGTTCCATTTCAGGTTTGAGCACGATATCAAGTTCTTTCACGTTACCGTTATGGGGTTGATCGCTGAACAGTTTGGTCGGTTGGACGCCCTTCAGCACATCTTGCCAGCATTGGCGCGCCGCTGCCGTTTCTCGTGCCGCCAATTGATGTACGATCTCTTGATAACTGACTCTGGGTACAGATAACGCCTGTTCACCTTGATTCAGCAAGGTTAAAAGATCTTGTATCAAGATAGGTGTTGACCAGCCATCCACGACGAGATGGTGAATATTCAACAATAACGTATAACGTGAACCTTCGCCGTGACACACCAGTAAAGCATGCAGCATGGCTTGAGGCTGGTGGAAAAGATCGCGAGCCAGTTCCGTTCTTTCCAGTTCTAATAATGCCGCCTCTTCTTCCTGCTCAGATAATTCGGGGAGCTGATAAAAATCAAGCGGCCAAATCTCGCTATCCTCTGATAAAAGGGGTATCAGTTGTAGAGGAGAAGCACTTTGCTCAGTATCAAAACGTGCGGCAAGCTGAGGATGGTGGCGGATCAGGCCAGACAGTGCCCGGCGTAGTTTAACCCGATCTAATGGCCCATGCAGAGAAAGGCGGGTGAGTGAATTATAATTACCCTTGTCTGTTGCTGTCTGAGCGTGAAAGAGTAACCCCTGTTGCAGCGGTAACAGCGGTAACACAGTCGTCAAAGGCCCATAACGTTCAGTCAGTTGCGTCAGATCACTTTCTTCAAGTCTTGGTAAAACAATTTCTGCGGCAACCAGCGTCGCGGCCGCCTGCTGTGGCTGCTGTCGGGCAAAATTGATTAGGTAGTCGGTAGCCCATTCCATGCCGCGCTGTAATTCAGAGATGTCTTGTTCGCTGAAGATGCCATCTACCCATTGCCAGTTAATCGCTAACTGCGGAATGCTTCCCTGTTCATCAACAAACAGGTTGATTTCCAAGCTATGATTGGGGGACATTTGCGGATCTTGATAAACAGCAAAAGTATCACGGAACAGGTTTTCAGTTCGCTGTGGCGCCCATAAGTTATCAGTCGTAGCAAAACGCCCCAAATAGTTAAATAAGATCTCTGGCGTAGCCTGTTGGGTTAATACTTGTCGGCCAGTTTGATCCAGATAACGCAGCAGGCCATAACCTATGCCACGATCGGGTATTGTACGCAGGGCGCTTTTCACTGCCCGTACGATTTTTGAAGGGTTTTCGGCAGCGATTTCTGTGGATTGGTGTTCTGCCTGTGGCAACGTCAGCACAACGGGATATTCCGCCGTTAACCAGCCAACGGTTCGTGCTAAATCAACGTCATCCTCCAATTCAATGCGACCATGCGACTCTAATTGGAAACGTAATTTGCTGACACCAAAGTATTGGTTACAGGCCATGGCAAATATCGTTAATAACATCTCTTCGATGTTGGCATGGTACTGCTGCGGCAACGCTCCCAGCAATGCCGTGGTCTGTTTGCTGGTTAATAGTGTTCGTTGCTCACGGACAGCGACTTGCCGATCCCGATGTGCATCCAACGGGCGTTTTCCTAGCAGGGGAATTTTTTTGTCAAGCATGGCTTGCCAGAAAGACAGCTCTCCGGCACGGCTTGCTAAATTTTGACCTAGCTGGAGGTTCCAGTCATACAATGTGTACTCTTCCGGTGGCAAAGCGATTGCTTTACCCGCTATGGCAGCTTCTACCGCCTGTTGCAGTTCATCCAGTAATATTCGCCATGACACACCATCCGTTGCCAGATGATGAATAACCCATACTAATCCCTGAGTTTCTTCATCTTGTTGCAGTAAACAGGCATGGAATAAATGACCCGTGGCCGGATCCAGGCGCATCACCGCCTCATGGAAAGCCTGTTCTGCACTCGTTTCTATATGACCGCGGGTGGGTATAACGCTGTAATACGATCCGTCTGCCAGTACAGGTTTTTCACCGAGAATAAGGCGATTATTGCGGGTAACAGCATGAAGTACCGGGTGAGTCTGGCTCAAAGCGAGGAGGGCTGATGATAAATGTTCTGGCCGTAATTCAGTCGGTACGCGGATGAATACACCGTGGGCGAAACGGGTATTGATGCCATGAGATTCTGCAAACCAATGCAAAATAGGTAAGTGATCGATCTCGCCGATTTGTACTGGTTTAGATATCTTATTGGCGCTAGATGTTCGCTTGCCAATAGCGACCGGAGACATTTTCAGAGCCATACGCGCGGGTGTCCGTTCACTGAAAATATCTCGTGGACGAAGCTGCCAGCCAACACGACGCAATTGCGTTCCCAGTGACATTGCAGAGATACTGTCGCCTCCAAGCGCAAAGAAATCATCATCTGCACTGACTTGTTCCATTCCTAATAAGGTTGCGAACGCCTCACAAATATATTTTTCCTTTTCATTTTCAGCTTGCCGCCCCATAGAAAAATGCTGTTGTTGTGGCTTGGGCAGTGCCTTGCGATCCACCTTACCATTGACTGTCAATGGCAACTCTTCCAATATCACCAATAAAGCAGGCACCATATAATCAGGTAGCTGTTTTGCCAGTTCAGCCAGCAATCGTGCAGAAATATCTGCTAAGGCTCGCAGTTTATTATCAGGAACCGAGCAATAGCCAATCAGCCGATATGTGACTCCCATGGGTTCTGCAATAACCACGGCCGAGCTGACTTCAGGTAAAGCGGCCAACGCATTCTCTACCTCTCCTAACTCAACGCGAAAACCGCGTACTTTAATTTGGTGATCCACTCGGCCAACAAATGAAAGCTGCCCATCTGGCCGCCAACGCATCAGATCGCCACTACGATACATCACCTCACCATTCTTGAATGGATTGGCGACAAAACGCGCCGCGGTTAAATCAGGACGGCGCAGATAACCGCGGGCAATGCCTGGCCCGGAAAGGTAAAGTTCCCCCACGGCACCAACCGGCACAGGTTGCAGATGACTATCCAGAAGCCAAACATCAGTATTGGCAACGGGCCGCCCAATAACAGGTTGATCAGCGACCTGAATATTGGCTCCCAGCGTGTCGATGGTATATTCTGATGGGCCATAGTAATTATGGATATTCATTTGCGGGTATTGCTTCAACAGCTCCCACAATCGGGGTGTCGCCGCTTCACCCCCAATCATAATAAACGCTGGCTGGTGATTGCCTTCTTCCAGCAAACCGCTGTCAATAAGCTGAGTCAAAAACGATGGGGTAATATCCATGAGGTCAACAGGCAGTTGATTCATTTGCTGTACTACACCCCAGGCATCTCGCCGCAACTCTTCATCAAAGATATAAAGTTCGCTGCCTAACATCATGCAGAACAGCGGCTCCCAGGACGAATCAAATGAGAAAGAGGCGGTGTGACCGGCGCGCATACGCCGTTGATGCTGAAGATGAAAATTGTCAATAACTGGCCCAAACAACCGTGCAGCATGGGAAGCCAGCAAATTCAACAACCCACCATGTGTACTCATCACCCCTTTGGGTTTGCCCGTGGAACCAGAGGTGTAGATGATGTAAGCAAGGTGTTCGCCCCGCAGCGTTTCACGCCTTTCTTCATCGGTGACAGGAAGGGAAGATAGACTGGCACACCGCTCCTGTATCTGATGATCATCCAGACAGATTACCTTCGGTATATCAGGCATTTGTGGCAGTGTATTAATGCAGGTTAGCAACAGTGCCGGTTGAGCATCATCGCTCATTAATTGTAAGCGTTCCCGCGGATAATCGAGATCAAGTGGCATGTAAGCCGCGCCACTGGCTAATACCCCCAGAATCGCGACAACCGAATCTACTGAGCGGGGTACACCTATCGCGACCACATCTTCGGCACCAATACCCTGCGCCAGCAATAGGCGCGCAAGCTGCATACTTCTTGCCATTAATTGATGATAGCTAAGTTGTTGATCACCACAACGGACAGCTAAGGTATCTGGTTGCTGTTTCACTTGAGATAAGAAGAAATCAAGCACAGAAACCCTACCTGATGGCGGTGTTACGCATGGTCCGCGGGACCAGTCATCAAGACGCTGTTGTTCCTGTGGGGGAATCATCGGTATAAAAGCAATCGGTTGTTTCGGCTGAATGAGCAGTTGATCTAATAGATAACGGATGCGTTCACTGTGCCAGCGTAAACTCTGTTCGCTATATTTTGTCCGATTAGCAATGAAGGTCAGGTGAAGAACGTCATCCTGGAAATTCAATTCAAATTCCAGATCATCTACTGGCCCCGTGGCGAGTGTATGAGTCGTAATCGGCCTGCCGTCTAATTTCAGCGTATCGTTATATATTTTATAGTTAAAAACAGGGCCATAGAGCAGATTGCTGCTTCCCGATAACCCTAAATCGCAGCGTAGCTGTTCGGCGTCATAACGCTGGTGACGGCGGATTTGTTTTATTTCTGCCACAAAAGCCTTCACGACATCGGCCAGTGTCATGCTGTCCTGCAGTTTGATTTGTAACGGTAGCAGGTTAACCACAGGGCCGGTAGAGCAAAGCGCGGCTGATCCCATACGCCGCATAAACGGAAAACCAATAGAGAGATGCTTTTCTCCGCACATGCGGTAGAAATAGATGCCGAGTACAGCCATGGCAATTTCAGCAGGTTGAAATTGACGTAGTGAATCCTCTGCCATTAATGACGTAAGCTGAGCTGCCGGAAAATGACAGTGATAATATAAAGGCGAGGTGTTCCCCGAAGCAGCAATATCTTCAACTGAAAGAGAGACACAGGCACCCGGCTCACGGGAATATTCTTGCCAGAATGCCGCTGCCTTTGCTTTTGCCGGCGAACTTTGCCAATCCTGATATTCCTCCACCACCTGAGTAAAGGAACAGAAAGGAGTTTCAGCGGGCTGATGTCCAGTTTTCAGGGCGTTATAAATCTGAATAATCCGACGAGTCAGTGCATCAAAACTGAAACCATCCAGCATGAGATGATGAAAGCGTTGATACCAGAACCAGCGTTCAGGTTGCTCATCAATCTTCATTACCACCTGTCGGTACAGCGCACGTTCTCCATCTGCGGGTAATTCAGCCGAGAGATCCTCCTGCATCAATGTATGTGATGCTATTTCAGCCTGTTCAGCCGGCTCTCTGGAAAAATCAATCCATTCAGGGGCAATGACTTGCTGTGGGTCACAGTAAAGCGGGATCTGTTGTACCGGTATTCCATCTTCATTCAGGAAATATCGGGCATGGATCGTATCAGCTTCAGACAATCCCTGACGAAGAGCGGCATCAAATAATGGCTGGTCTAATATCCCTTTAATTTCAATATAATGTGCAATGGTAAATATGTTACGTGGGTTAGCGAGTTGATCGGCTATCCAAATCCCTGGCTGGGCAGCAACCAGTGGTAGCGTCAAATTTATTGTTTTAACCTCAACCTCTTGTAATCTACTGGACACGTGTATTTCCTTCTTGGCGCAAGCTAAATGACAAGGGTTATCAGTCCTGATTAACCAATTCTCGACTAACTAATAATTCACGCAAACGGGCAGGGCGCATATCTACCCAATGTTCTTCTATGTATGTAATACATGCTGCCCGCGAATCTGGCCCGGCAACCTGTTCCCAGCCAGCCGGCTGTTCCGCAAAAGCAGGCCAGAGGCTGTATTGCTGTTGAGCGTTGATCAGCACAAAGAAAGTCGCGTTATCATCATCAAAAGGGTTTTTTTGTTCCTGAGACATCTTTAGCTCTCGTTATATTTAGAGTTTCAGTTATTGTTTTATGCGTTTTCAGACAGTAACCAGCTAAGGCCATCAATCAACCCGCCACGCCAGCACAAAGAATCATGTCCGCCATTAAAAACACGATAACTCACGTGATATCCGGCATTTTTCAACGCTTCATACATTTGCTGGTTAACACCTTCGATATCATCTTCGCGGGAACCCGCCTCCTGAAAGATTTTCAATGAAGATGGGGTAACTTTTTGCTCAATAACCTGCTGTGTCAGCCAACCGGTTTGACGCTCAGATGACTTCATCATTTTGCTGTAGGGCCACCAGAAAGAGCCGGACTGAGTGAGTACACAGCCAAAGCGTTGCGGCCAATGCAGTGCCGCATAAAGTGCGGCCAGACCACCATAACTCTGGCCGGCGACAACCGTATTGCTGGGGGAATCGCTGAACGTGGCATGCTGTGCAGCAAGCGGCAAAAGTTCATCCTGAACCGCCAGCCAGAAATCTCTGTTGCAGGGTAATTCCTGCTCCCGTCGGGACATATCAATCACATCAATAAGTAGCCAGACGGCTCCCGGTATGTGCTGCTGTTCGGTAGCGGCTTCTAAGGCAGAAAAAATAGGGGTTCTTTCTGCCCAGTTTTGCCCATCCAGAAGAATGACCAGCGGGCGTGGTCTCTCCGTTTCCTCTCCCGTAGCGTAAAGCCAGATACGCCGCTGATTACCGAGGCGATGACTCTGCCAATTCAACAGAACAGGCTGTTGTGTATCCGACTGAACGAGACTATTTCTCCCGATTGATGCCCAAGCTGACTGTTCAGGAGCATAGGGCATATGAGCGGCCGATAAAGACATTCCAAGCCCATTACGATGACAGCCTTGTAAATTCAGAGGATCGGGAATAGACAGAGGAAAGAGTGAACACCACCATTCGCGTTGCTGTTGGTTACGCTGCTGTGTGTCGCCGTAAAAATCAGGGGGGCGATGGGCATGAGTGGCAGGAATCAGGCTGTAACTTCCTCTCCAGTTGTCATCAACCGTGACAGACCAATACCAAATGTCACTTTCGGGCAATCGTTGCAGACTTTGTGGCTGTGGACTGTGGTGATCTGTGATGCCGTTAATATCAATATAAACTCGGCGAATATCTGAATTCTGTTCATTTCCGGCAGGATCTCGCCAGAAAAACGCGAGTTGAACCTGATGCTCCGGCCTTGCTTCCACTAACGGAGTCCCTAAAGCTGCAATATGCTCCCACCATAATTCACTGCCAGCGTAAGATGCTGATAATAAATTACTTATAGTACCGGATGGCTGAAATGCTAATTTCATTCCCTTATCCTCTTCAAAATAATTGCCCCATCTAGTTGTTCCATTAATGCCCCTATCTGGCATAACAATTTATAACCACTCAGGTAAAGATAAATGGTTATCATTTGCTAAACAATATTGATTATCATTTTTATTTGCAATAGCATTAGGCGTCTTTTATGAGCGCAGTTTATCGATTGATGGAATCAATAAGGTCGTCGCAGAGGAGAATAGGACTGGAATCCTCTTATAGAGACTTAGGGAAAATAAGAGACATAATAATCTGATTATAAAGTAATTATTTCCAAGAAATCCTATTTTAAGAGATGAAATCTATGGTAATGCCCACGAAAAAAACGCTAAAAAATAAAACAACCAAAAGTTACAATAATAAAGTACCGTTAATATTAACTTCTGTATTATTTTTATCTCCTCACGCCGTAATAGCCGATGAAACGGCTAATGAGAAAGACACCATCATAGTCACCGCATCAACACAGGGCGGCTCCAGCGGCTTTATCGAATCAGAAAGTTCTGCGGGCACGAAAAGCGCTACACCACTGATAAAAACACCTCAGGCGATTACGGTAGTGAACCGTACACAAATAGAGGCTCAGGGCGCGACAACAGTGGCTGACGCTCTGAATTATTCCAGTGGTGTAGTCACTAACTATCGTGGTTCTTCCAACCGTAGTGATGAAGTCATTACACGTGGTTTCCGTTATGCGCCCAAATTTCTTGATGGACTGAGCTATGGTTTAAACGGCCAAGGGGCTACGGCAGGTCAGATCGATCCTTGGTTTTTGGAGCGTGTGGAACTCGTTCATGGGCCAGCATCCGTGCTATACGGCCAAGTCAGCCCCGGTGGGTTGGTTAGCATGACCAGCAAAAGACCGACGGCACAACCTATTCATAAAGTGCAGATGAAAGCCGGTAATCAGCGTCTTGGTGAGTTTGCCTTTGATTTTGGTGGGGCAGTACATGACGACATTCCTCTTTTCTATCGCTTGAATGGAATTCTCAGTACTCAACAGCAATTCGTCAAAGACTATAAAAAGGAGCGTATTGCAATTGCTCCGGCGCTGACATGGATACCGAACAGTGACACGACCTTTACGTTGCTGACCAGTTATCAATACGATCCTAAAATGGGATTCCGTAACTTTTACCCTAAAGTCGGGACTGTCACGCCTATCCCCAATGTGGGCTATATGCCCTATGATATGAATCTCAGTGAGCCTTCTTTTAATCAGGCCAGACGGGAGCAAACTTCTATCGGCTATATTCTTGAGCACGATATTAATGATATTTTCTCTTTCCAACAAACCTTACGTTACTCAAGCTCGGATGAACGCACTAAATTGTTTGTTTATACAAAAGATGTTACCAGTTCCATCATTGGGCGTCGCCCACAACGTGAACACAATAAAGCGCAGGAATTTGGTATAGATAATCAACTGAAGGCTCTGTTTTCAACAGCTAACATTGAGCATAACATTATCAGTGGAATAGATTACAAGTGGGGAGACAGGCACAATAAAACATGGAATGATAAAAACCCGGGCAGGGAACCCCAATATCGTTTTGACTGGTCAAATCCCACTAGAAACGTTCACATTGATGAGAGAAACCTCTCACTGGACTCAAATGATAAAAAGAAACTTCATCAGTTAGGTGTCTATTTACAGGATCAACTCAATTGGGAAAACTGGAACTTAGTTCTTTCAGGGCGTTATGACTGGACTGAAGTCAAGCAACAAGATCTCATCAAGCACACATCAAAAAAACAGAATGACAGTGCCTTTACAGGACGGGCTGGTTTACTGTATGCCTTTGATAACGGTATTTCGCCTTATATCAGTTACAGCACTTCTTTTGAACCCAATCTGGATACAGGTGCACCAGGTACACCGGAATTCAAACCCACAATGGGTGAACAGACCGAAATAGGCATTAAATTCCAGCCTAAAGATCACGATACTCTGCTGACGCTTTCTCTGTTTGATATCACTCAGAAAAACGTGACAACCCGTGATCCAGTCACCCGCATTAGCGAGCAAATTGGCAAGATTGGTTCAAAAGGCGCGGAAGCCGAAATTCATTCTCAAATCACCCCAGAAATCAATCTGATGGCGTCGTATACCTATACCGATACCAAGACGAAAAGCGATAGAAACCCGGCTCGTGTCGGTAAAAGAGTGCCTGCGGTTCCTGAACATGCGGCTTCTGTATGGGGTAGCTATAGTTTCAAACAATCCGTACTGGAAGGACTTACGCTGGGTACTGGCGTGCGTTACCTCGGCACCACTTCCGGTGATTTTACAGAAAAATTCAATGTACCGTCCTACACTCTCTACGATCTGATGGCAAAATATGACCTTGGTGAAGCGTCACCTCAGTTAAAAGGTGCCAGCGTACAACTGAACGTGAATAATCTGACCGACAAACGTTATGTCTCTTCGTGCTCGAATGATGGAGCCTGCTTCTATGGCAGCGGTCGCAGCATTTTTGCCACTGTAGCGTATAGCTGGTAAGCGGAAATGCATTTATCTCAGGGGCATTGATAAAGCAATGCTGGCACAGGCTGCTTTTTACCTTACTGATGCCCCCTGAGAAATAACTTTTATACAACACAGGTGTAATACGTTTTTCTCATTAAAACCGTAATAGGCAGAAAAAACAAAATAACAGTCAATAAAATATAGGAAAAAAACCGTGCCTAATTTAGCAACTGAATTCCGCATATCCCAATTGCAGGATTTTTGTTGTGATGATTTTGTGTTCCTGTCATCTAATAAAAGTCTACATGCACACGGATGCTTCACCAAAATAACCACGCCAGTCGGTGATAATACAGATACTGACTGCCAATTACATCGCGATATACCTGAGCTTTTCCGTCAGGCTAAAAATAAAGGTATTGAAAACCCCATTATAGTGGGTGCTATTCCATTTGATAAACGCCAGCCTTCTGCTTTGTTTATTCCGGAGGATTACTCTTGGCTAAAGCGTGAGGCATTATCTTTTTCATCTACTGCTTCCAGCCCCAAATTACAGCAAATACATTCATTGCCGGATAAAGACGAATTCTGCCAGATGGTGACTCATGGTGTTGATGCAATTCATCATGGCTTGCTCGATAAAATTGTCCTTTCCCGCCTGCTGAACATCAAATTTGACCAACAGCCTGATGCTACGCAGTTATTTATGCGATTGAATCAACAAAACCCTTATAGCTATAACTTCCATGTTCCACTTGGCAACAGCACCCTTATCGGTGCCAGCCCAGAGTTACTGTTGTGTAAACAGGGGAATACCATTATCTCTCAACCTCTGGCGGGTTCTTCACGCAGAAGCAGCAACGTGATGCAAGACAATGAATTGCGCCAATCGCTATTGCGTTCAGCGAAAGATCAGCATGAACATCAATTAGTGATTACCGCAATGAGAAAAGCATTAGCTGAACGCTGTACTGAATTAGCTATTCCTGAGACGCCCTCGTTACTCAGCACTCCCTTGCTTTGGCATCTCGCGACAGAAATTCGTGGTGAATTAGCCGATAACCAAATAGATGCCCTCTCGATCGCTTGCTTGCTCCATCCAACCCCGGCACTGTGTGGTGCTCCCAGACAGCAGGCCGCGACGCTGATTTCTGAATTGGAACCGTTCAAGCGCGACTATTTTGGCGGTATTGTCGGTTGGTGTGATGCCAGGGGTAATGGCGAATGGGTCGTGACGATTCGCTGTGGTGAAGTGTTTGAAAACCATATTCGGCTCTTTGCAGGAGCAGGGGTTGTCGCCGACTCGAAACCCAGTGCCGAATGGCATGAAACAGATGTGAAATTTGGCACGATGCTACAGGCGCTGGGATTGTCTTATGATAAGGAACGTTGTTTATGAATATTGAATTCAATCACTGGCCTGAGAAATTAACGCAACACTATCGTCAACGTGGTTATTGGCTTGACTTGCCCTTGAGTGACATACTCAGTCGCCAAGTCGCGAATGAAAATATCGCCCTTATTGTTGGCAAACATCAGTATAGTTACCAGCAACTCAATTGTCTGGTCGATAATCTGGCGGCTGGCCTCAAGCATCGAGGGGTTCAGCACGGACAAACGGCGTTAGTCCAATTAGGTAATGTCGCAGAATTTTATATTACTTTTTTTGCTCTGCTGCGTTTGGGAGTCGTTCCCGTTAATGCGCTATTCAGCCATCAACGCAGCGAATTGTTGGCTTATGCTGATCAGATTACGCCCTCATTACTGATCGCTGACCGTAGCCATACACTATTTTCTGACGATACTTTTTTTCATGAGCTGCAACGACGTTACCCCACGCTGAAAAAAATCTTCCTGCGGGGTGATAACCATAGCCCAATCGATTTGGCTTTATTGCTTGATGAACAAGCACATGGCTTCACAGCTTCCTCTACGCCCGCGGATGAAGTTGCATTCTTCCAGCTTTCAGGTGGCAGCACGGGCACTCCCAAGCTGATTCCACGAACCCATAATGACTACTACTACAGTATCCGCGCCAGCGTTGAAATCTGTCATTTTAATCGCCATACGCGTTATTTATGTGCTCTGCCGGCTGCACATAATTACCCGATGAGTTCACCGGGAGCCTTAGGCGTTTTTTATGCAGGTGGTCAGGTCGTTCTGGCTAATGACCCCAGTGCATCAAGCTGTTTTCCCCTGATCCAGCAACACCAGATTAATGTGACTGCCTTAGTGCCTCCCGCAGTAAGCCTGTGGTTAGAAGCGATTAGCAGCACAGGAGACAACTCGCCCCTCAAAAGCCTGGAATTATTACAGGTTGGCGGTGCACGGTTGAGTGAATCATCAGCCAGAAGAATACCTTCCGAGCTTGGCTGCCGCTTACAGCAGGTATTTGGCATGGCAGAAGGGCTGGTGAACTACACACGGCTGGATGACGATGAACAAACAATTTCCACGACCCAAGGCCGCCCAATCAGCGCTGATGATGAAGTATGGATAGCGGATAAACAAGGCAACCCTCTGCCACATGGTGTCGCCGGCAGGCTAATGACCCGTGGCCCATATACTTTTCGTGGCTATTACCGAAGCCCTCAGCACAACGAACAGGTATTTGATGAAAACGGCTTTTATTGCTCTGGAGATATTGTTATTCAAACCAGAGAAGGCTATTTAAAAGTGGTGGGCAGAGAAAAAGATCAGATTAATCGTGGTGGAGAAAAAATTGCTGCGGAAGAGATTGAGAATATCCTATTACGTCATCCTCAGATGATTCATGCTGCCCTGATTGCTATCCCAGACTCACTGATGGGAGAAAAAAGTTGCGCCTATATTGTTACCCGTGAAGAGATAAAATCTGCCGTATTACGCCGTTTCTTACGTGAACAAGGCATCGCTGATTACAAACTGCCGGATCGATTTGAACGTGTCACTCACCTTCCCATGACGCCTGTCGGAAAAATTGATAAACAAAAATTACGTCAAATTACACAGCACACCCCATTTCAAGTCGGAGAAACCCAATGAGCATCCCCAAACTAAACGATTATCCTCTGCCTGCTACTCAGGAATTACCTGTCAATAAAGTGAATTGGGCATTTGATAGCAAACGGGCGGCTTTGCTCATCCATGACATGCAGAATTATTTTCTCAATTTTTGGCAACCTGATAGTCAGCTAGTGACGCAAATCATCGATAATATTGCCCGCCTGAAAATACAGTGCCAGAAACTTGGCATACCTGTTTTTTATACCGCGCAGCCCGACCACCAGAGCGATGCTGACCGGGGCTTACTTAATGATATGTGGGGGGCAGGGCTGAATAAACACCCTGAACAGCAAAGTATCACTGACGCATTAGCACCCGAAGGTGATGACACGTTATTAGTCAAGTGGCGCTATAGTGCTTTTCAACGTTCTGATTTGGAACAGTTACTGAAAAATAGCGAACGGGATCAATTAATTATCTGTGGTATTTATGCTCATATCGGCTGCATGACAACAGCCACTGATGCCTTTATGCGTGATATAAAACCTTTCTTCGTTGCAGACGCACTGGCAGATTTCAGCCGTGAAGAGCACATGATGTCTCTGCGTTATGTCGCAGGACGTAGTGGCCGTGTACTGACGACGGCAACATTGCTCAATGAAATGTCACCTTCTTCTCTAGGGGAGAATAAATGGGATCGGGAACACCTTCGTGCTGAAATTTTACCGTTATTAGATGATGACTGTGGCGACATTGATGATCATGAAAATTTACTTGATTATGGCCTCGATTCGGTACGAATTATGTCGTTGATAACACGCTGGAATAATCAAGGCCATCAGCTAGATTTCATCACGCTAGTTAAAACACCAACCTTATCGAACTGGCTTACGCTGTTGACTGATAAACAGGAGGTCAGATAATGAGCACTGTTTTTGATTTCAGTGGTAAAAATGTCTGGATCACGGGGGCTGGGCGTGGAATAGGTTATCAAATTGCCAGCCGTTTTAGCCAGGCTGGCGCTAATGTTACTGGGTTTGATGTGGCTTTTCCTGACGCTGAAATCCCTTTTACCTCTTATGTGTTGGATATTAGCGATCATCTGGCCGTCAGCCGCTGTTGCCGTGAGTTGCTGACACCCGAAACTCACTTGGACGTACTGGTTAATGGTGCTGGCATTTTGCGGACAGGCCACACAGAAACGTTGAGTTGGGAAGACTGGCAGCAATGCCTTAATGTTAACGCCGGCGGAGCTTTTAACTTCTTTCAGGCTGTAATCCCACAATTTCAACGGCAATGCAGTGGGAATATCGTTTCTATTTGTTCCAATGCGGCTCATGTTCCTCGCGTAGAAATGTCAGCTTACGGAGCGTCTAAAGCCGCGCTTCGCAGCCTTTGCCTGAGTGTTGGGCTTGAATTGGCACCCTATGGCGTTCGTTGTAATTTAGTTTCACCGGGTTCAACGGATACGCCGATGCTACAAGGCATGTGGCAGACACCGGCATCAAGACAGCATACTATTGATGGTTTTCCTGAAAAATTTAAGTTAGGCATTCCTCTGAAAAAAATTGCCTTACCGGATGAAATTGCTGACACAGTCCTGTTTCTTGCCTCTGATCTTGCCAGCCACATCACTTTGCAGGATATCGTCATTGATGGAGGCGCTACGCTAGGAGCCTGAGTACTAAAGCCCGCCTGCACCGTGAAATTGTCGGCGGGCATCAATAAGACAGATGTATAAGTGTTCTTAACTTTTACAATATGTAATTGCATAAGACTCTGATTATTCCCAGATAAATAATTTCTTTTTGGTAATTAAAGTTATTTAAAAAAGCTGATTTTTATAGATTTTTAGCGATTAATTATAAGATATGATTTCTAAATTGAAATCATATCTTGCCAGTGCTATAGTCGTACCATGTTTCTTTATATGGGATGAATGGCAGTGAATGAATCGCAGAATAAGGTAACTGAAATGCATATAGATCAGATGCGCCAATCTGATCGTGAAGGAGAATTAAATTTAAAACTTGTTCTCGTGTTGGGTATGCTTAGTGCGATAGCCGCACTTTCAACCGATATGTACCTGCCATTATTCCCCGCTATTTCACATGCATTAATTACAACTCCAGCAGGTGTTCAGTTAAGCCTGACTTCGTTTATGGCGGGTCTCGCTGTTGGTCAGCTAATTATAGGGCCTTGGTCAGATGTGATCGGGCGCCGAAACCTCCTATTGGGGGGTATGGTATTGCTCACTGTTGCTTCAATTGCTTGCTCGCTATCGACCAGTATTCAGGCGCTGATTGTGGGTCGTTTCTTTCAAGGGGCAGGAGGGGCGGCTGGCATTGTTCTAACGCGAGCTATCGTGTCAGATCTTAGTTTTGGAAATAAGGCAGCATACTATTTCAACCTCATTTTAGCGATACAAGGTGTTGCACCCATTGTCGCTCCGTTAATGGGAGGTGTAGCCGCATTTTTTCCTTGGCCTGTTGTATTTATCTTTATGGCAATCACTTCATTCATCTTGACTATTTTTGCTTTCATCTATGTGCCTGAAAGCCTGCCGGAAAAAAGGAATAGCCATGCGGGGGGTGATGGTTTTTTAAGTCAGTTTTTTAAGTTGTTTAAAAACCGGATTTATATCGGGTATACGTTAATCTTTGCTGCAACGTTTGGGATGCTATTTGCCTATATTTCATCTTCCCCCTTTATTTATCAGTCCATGTTTGGATTTACCCCGACGTTTTTCTCCATCATTTTCGCTATCAATGCTGGGATTATGATGCTGAGTAGCATTATGAGTGCGCGGTGGGTTGTGCGCGTTGGGGCAAAAAAACTTGTCATGATGGGGGTTGTGAGTTCGTTTAGTTTAGCCTGTATATTGCTAGGTGTTAATTACGTTGATTTTTATCAGTCTGAGCTGACCATTATAATTTTCATGTTGCTCATGTTTACGATGGCATTTGTGTTCGGGAATGCAGCAAGTTTGGCGTTGGCTGCTGTGCCGGAAGTTCGGGGGACGGGCTCGGCGGTTCTTGGCGCGTTTCAATTTGGGGTTGCTTCGTTGACAGCCTTCCTGGCCGGTCTTGGTCATTCAGTTTCTCTTTTCCCTGTTGCTACCGTGATGATGGGGTGTGGGGCGCTCAGTATTTTTTCCTTAATGTTAGTGCGCGCAAGGAAATGAATAGATGAGTGATCATATGCTAAACGCAATTGAGATCTATGGTGCAAGACAAAACAACCTCAAAGGAATCAATCTGAGTATACCCAAGAATGTGATAACGGTTATTACTGGGGTTTCAGGATCGGGGAAAAGCTCGCTTGTGTTTGGAATCATTGCCGCTGAGTCTCAAAGACAGCTCAATGATACTTTTCCACCTTATATTCGACACCGACTCCCTTCCTACGGACAGCCTGATGTCGATGCAATACATAATCTCACCACGGCTGTCATCATTGATCAAAAAAGAATTGGAGAGAATGTTAGGTCTACCGTCGGCACTGCTTCAGATATTTATACACTTCTGCGTTTGTTGTTTTCGCGAATAGGGACACCCTTTGTCGGTTATTCAAATATCTTTTCGTTTAATCATCCTTCAGGAATGTGTCCTAATTGCGAAGGTCTTGGCATCGCAAGCACTATTGATATCGGTAAATTGGTCAATGAAAACAAGTCAATTAACGAAGGAACTATCGAGTATTCGGCATTTGCTCCCGGTACGTGGCGTTGGCGTCGGTATGCACACTCAGGCTTGTTTGATAATGATAAGAAGATCTCTGACTACACCGCCAAGGAGCGAAAATTACTGCTTTATGGTGACAATATTACTCCGCCTAAACCCTTACTGGGTTGGCCTAAATCGGCTAAGTTTGAAGGAGTTATTCCTCGTTTCACTCGTAGTTATCTTGTGAAGGACAATAAAGAGTCTAAAAACGAGGAATTCCGCAATCTTGTTTCTATGAAGCCCTGTCCTACTTGTCATGGACAAAGACTTAATAAGCAAGTGCTCTCTTGTCGTATTAAAGGAAAAAGTATTGGCGATTGCGTTGATATGCCGATTGTAGCGCTTAAGCAGTTTATAAATACATTGAAGAATGAAGAGGTCACTCCTCTTATTGATGCTTTAAAGGATCGCTTAACTTCGATGGATTCGGTGGGTCTTGGGTACTTAAGCCTCAATCGCTCAACCACAACGTTGTCTGGTGGGGAGTCCCAACGTCTGAAAATGGTGCGTCATCTAGGTAGTAGTCTGATTGGTATGACTTATATCATTGATGAACCGAGCTCGGGTTTACATCCCGCAGATATCACTAAGCTAAACATATTGATTAAGCAATTACGTGACAAGGGGAATACCATTCTGATGGTCGAGCATGATCCCGATATGATAAACATTGCCGATCATATTATTGATTTAGGCCCTGGAGCTGGAGAAAATGGTGGAACGATCACTTATCAAGGTGACTTAAAAGGCTTACGTGCCTCAAACACGTTAACGGGGAAATTCCTATCGCAGGCTGCTCGCCTAAACTTGAAACCCAAGCTGCCCATTCGAGATATCAGAGTTGAAAATGCCACATTACATAATCTGAAAGGGATATCTTTAGATATTCCTATGGGCATTATGGTTGCCGTTAGTGGTGTAGCAGGGTCTGGTAAGAGTTCACTCATTATGGGAGAGGTGATACCAAAATGTGCTAATGCGGTAGTGATTGACCAAAAACCCATCCATACCTCTAAACGGTCGCACATCGCGTCGTGGAGTGGTGTTTTTAATACGATTCGTGAACGTTTCGCAGATACCAATAAAGTCAGTCAGTCGTGGTTTTCCCCTAATGCAAAAGGTGCCTGCCTTGAATGTAATGGTTTAGGAATCATTGAGACAGATTTAGCATTTATGGATTCGGTTTCTTTGCCATGCGAAGCATGTCATGGGCAGAAGTATAATGATCAAGCATTAAAATACCGCTACAAGAGTAAGACCATAATCGATGTCATGAATATGAGTATCTTTCAGGCTGTTGAGTTCTTTAAAGATGATGATCGCATACAACCCACTTTGAGCCATATACAAGAGGTTGGGTTGGGATACATGCGCTTAGGTGAATCCTTAGATCATCTCTCTGGCGGCGAGTGCCAAAGACTGAAGTTAGCATCCTACTTAAATAATAAGGGGGATGTGTATGTTTTTGATGAACCAACGACTGGCTTACACCCTTCAGATGTCATATTGCTCATTACATTATTTCGCCGTCTCGTTGAACAGGGTAATTCAGTCATTATTATCGAACATAATATTGAAGTGATTGCAGAAGCCGATTGGATTATTGATTTAGGGCTAGGGGCTGGTACTGATGGTGGTCAACTCATGTTCAGCGGTACACCTCAGTCCATGATAAATAACTGTAATTCCCTGACCGCAGAGTATTTACGTAAGCACTGCGAAATATAAGCAAGGTCGGCTGGGGTAGCCAACTAATTTGGCGGTAATCCCGCATACATATTATGTACGTATCATGGATTATTACGCTCTTATGTATTACCCCGGTGCAATCTTTATTTAGTTTCTATGTCCCTGCTATTTTTTCTTTTCTGAAGTCTCCGAGCGAGTTATATATCATCCAATGATAAATAGGGAATGCGTTGGTCGTTAAAAACGACTCGTTATGAAATTGTATCGACGCGACATTATCTGATTTCAGCGCGACGATTTCTTGATCTCCTAAACGTTCCAGGTAAACGAGTCGATTGTATTTTGGCGTGACCCAATGAGGAAGCTTGTGCATCCCAGCAAAGCTGTTATAGAACCCGACTTGATAGGTTGAGTGCTCTATCGTTACTTTGTACTGGGTGCCTTGACGGGTTTTAGGAAGGCGTTTTATCGGTAATCCGAACTCAGTACAAATAAGCTGGTGTCCTAAGCATGTGCCGATTAGAGGCAAGTTCTGTTTTAGTCGACCTGAGATCAGTGCACGCCCTACTACCATTTTGTCGTGCTCTTCATTGTTAGGATCGCCTGGGCCTGGGCCCATAAATAATATGTCTGTCTTTCCATCTTCCATCAAGAGTGGTAAGCGACTGATAGATTTATGCCACGGAATAATTGTTACATCATGCCCGATACTTCTTAATTGGTATGCAATCATTTCAGTAAATGTATCTTCCATGTCAATGAGCGTTATGCTTGGCAGGGTAGAGTCTACGGTATTTACCCTGTCAACATTCCCCAGCCAAAATGAAGAAACTTCCCTGTTACGCTGTTGTAATGTGGTCGTAATGCTGCGTATAACGTGCTCAGGTAATTGAAGCGTTGATTTTGATTTTTTAGTTTGTGTTTCTTCAAATAAGGAACCCATTAACACACTTAATTTTGCTTTAGTTTCTTCTGCTTCATTTTGGGGATTAGAGTCTCGAACGATCGTGGCGCCTGCTGTAAGCCGGAAATGGCCGTCTTTAGTAATGTCCGCAGCGCGAATAAGAATGGCAGCATCAAGGTAACGCAGGTTATCTTTAGTTCCAATTAGGCCAATGACACCACTATAGTAACCTCTACCTCGTTTTTCTCGGCGTTTTATCACCTGCGCAGCATTTTCCACTGGGCTACCCGTTACTGTCGGGGCGAAGAGGGATTGCTGCAAGATATATTGCAGAGAGCGCGAAGAGGTTCCATCAATGAAATACTCTGTATGGGCAACGCGAGACATCATCTTTAATTGTGGGCCTGTGACTGTGATATCACTGTCGCATATGCAGCTCATCATTTTTAGCTCTTCATCAACGACCATAAACAGTTCGTTACGTTCTTTATTATCATTAACGAAACGATATAAGGCGTGTGCTATATTCTTTTCAGGGTATTTTAGAGTACCGCTAATTGGGTTCATAGAAACTCGATCCCCATCTACCTGAATATGTTGTTCTGGACTACTACCGATAAAGAAACGATCACCAGTGTAAACAATCCAAGTCCAGTATGAGCCTCGCTCAGACATCAATAAGCGATTAAACAATCTGAGTGCATGCTGTAATGAAAAATTGGTGATATCTCCTTCCATGCTTCTGGACATGACAAAGTTGCTGCCTTCGCCTGCATTAATCTCGTCATTGATTATGTCTTTTACTAACTGGTTGTAAGATTCATCACTGAGGTCAAAGTGGATATTAACGGCCGTCAGAGGAGTGTCACTTTCAATAATTCCCCAATCATTGACGTTATGACGTGTTTGCTTAACAACGTTTATGACGATGACGGGTTCATTGTCGTCATGACACACGAACCCTTTTTCAGCTATTTGGTTAAAAGGGAGAATTATCAATTGTGAAGCAATCAGATTTTTATTAGATGAATAGTCAGGTTTTATAGGATCTAACGAAAGTAATGAGAGGGAATGTGTGTAAGTTACCTCTCCCTCAAGTAGTAAAAAAGATCTTTTAGAATCGGATAGTGGGCGATAAATACATGCAAAAGGCTTATTTGATTCCACTAAACGGCTAAAGAGATCCTTCGATTCCTTTGGTTGTGGTAATGCTGATTGAGGCAACATGATTCCCTCCTAATTCACGAATGTATCATTCGCCTAAGTTGGCTATAACCTGTTCTGTTGGTTGTACGACAGCGCATATTTCTGCTGCCATGTTCAATGCGAGATGATGCTTTTGTTCAGAAAAATCAGCCACGGCATCAGATACGAAGAATGTCTCTATGTCGTTTGAATAAGCTTCAATTGCAGTTGTTAGGCAGCCGATATGTGCATAAACTCCGCAAATGATTAGTTGATTACGCTTTAGATCTCGCAAATTCTGATGTAAATCAGAGTTAAAAAATGCACTATAACGCCACTTCGTAAGGACTGTTTCCCCTTCAGTTGGGGCGAGTGGGGGAATGATTTGTTTGTGTTCTTCTGTTGCTTTCATACCGGCACCCCAAATACTTTTTAGCAGCCCTCGTTGTTCGGTTGTCATACTGCCCGGTTGAGCAGTGTAAAAAACTGGGATCCCAAGTTTTCTGGCAAGGCGTAGTAATCTGTATGTGTTTTCGATAACAGGAGCAATTGGGCTTTTATTGGCTTCAAAGAAGTCGACAAAGTAGTTTTGCATATCATGGATGAGCAAAGCAGCTCGCTCGCGATCCAGAATCCAATCTGCTGCTGATTTTGGTAAGTTCGAGCCTTTTGGCAATGGGTACGGTGAAATCTTGTCCATAACGAAATCTCTTATTAGCGATTAACAGTTACCTAAGGCGGCACCACCGTCTACGAGCAACGTAGATAAGGTAGTTTGGCCGGACTCTTCAGATAGATAAAAACAGACTGCTGCTGCAATTTCTTCGGGCGTGGCAATTTTGCGTAATGGGATTCCGATGCGGAATTGTTCTGGATTGCCTTTTAATGTATGGTTTTTATCGTTTTCGTTTTGCCACATATCACGAAGCATTGGGGTGTCAGTGGAACCCGGAGAAACGACATTGCAGCGAACGCCATAAGGTGCGACTTCTAAGCCTAAAGCGTAAGTAAATGCTTGAGCCGCTGCTTTAGATGCACAGTAGGCAGACATTGTTGCGCGAGGGACACGGGATGCATTTGAAGCGATGGTAACAATACTGCCTTTTTTCTGCTCTACCATATGCTTGGCAGCTGCTTTGCTTACGTTAAATACGCCAGTGGTATTGACAGAGAATGTACGATTCCATGCGTCAATATCTGTATCTTCAACGGTTCCATGATGTAGTATACCTGCACCATTTACCAAGTAACCAATTGCGCCCAGTTGGTTCGTGATAGCAAGAAAGACTTCTTCGATTTGTTGTGTATCGGCTACATTCGCAGGAAATGCGACAATCGGTTGAGAGTACTTTTTGTTTAGCTTACCTACCAAAACCTGAAGTGCCTCAGCTTTATTATCAACTAATGCTAATGTTATTCCTTGAGCTGCAAGTTTATCAGCTGTAGCTTCACCAATGCCTCCGCATGCACCAGTGATGATTGCGATATAGTTTTTGTCGAAAGTCATAATTTTTCCTGATTATCTTTCCAATGTTTAATAAGTGCTTGTGTTCTGTTTAGACGAGGGTCACATACTATCTTTGATAATTCGTGTTCTTCAGGGTAAAAGCCGCAACCAAAACACTCTGCAATGTCTTCAGCAGTCGTTTCTAAATAAATGGCTGCGCAACAAGCATTACGTTCAGCTAACTGGAACTGAAAACTTGTGATCTCGTTTTCCATTTCTGCAAGATCTTGATGTTTATTACCACTCGTTGTCTTTGTGGTATTTCCATGCGTAGGGTCACATATCCAAAGTATGGGAATTTCAATTTCTAAAACGGCATCTATTAGTACTGCTGATTTAGAAATTTCTTTATGACAAAACCGTGTGATAAACGTGAGCCGTCCGGGTACAACATTTTATAAAAATATTAATTTATCCTAGATGGATACATAAATTATCACACACCTTTAGATTCCATATGTCAATTATTAAAAATATAAAAACAAAAAAATTATTTTAACTTATTGATTTTATATGAATAATAAATGTTAGGTTTGAGTTTTTTAAAAAAGTGATTTTATTTTGGAAATCATTTGACTGGTTTCAGGAATGCATTGTAGACTTCGAAGCGTTGAATTTTTTTAAGAAAGAGTAAGATATTAGGCTATATTTAATAATATTTTAATTTGTTTATTATTTTTATTTGTCATTATATCAATTCGTTATTTTCAGGGCTTCAATTTATATTGAATGCTCGGAGGTGGTTTCACATGCCTAAATATGAGGGAGAGCTAAAGGCTATACCGGATGCTCTGTTTGAGGTGGTAAGTAAATATTCAAATAAAATAGCACTGGTATTTGAATCAGAAACTCTTTCCTATAGAGAACTATGGGAAAAATCAGCTAAATTAGCATTTGTTCTCCAAAAAACTGGAGTAAAGAAGGGGAACAAAGTAGCAATTAAACTAACAAGGAATATTGAGTTGTATTTGATATTGCTCGCTGTTATTCGGGTGGGGGCGATTATTGTTCCAATTAATAATGTAAGCCCAAAGCAATACGTTGAAGAAAGCATTGAGGTTGCCAATGTGAGTTTTCTGATTAGCAATGATAGCAGCCTCGTTTACAAGGGATCTTACCAACCAATCTCAGTAGAAGATCTTTTTTTTGAAGCAAAATTTTTAAATTTCGTACCGATCGAATTTCAGTCTTTGTTGTCATCAGATCCGGTCATGATATTGATGACTTCAGGATCTACGGGCAAACCGAAAAGTGTGGTAATACGGCATTGTGGTTTGGCTCGATTATCTATTCCCATTGATCAACTCAGTAATACTGCTGATGATCGATACTTACAGCTTGCCGAACCTTCATTTGCTGCGTGTGCCAACGAGATATGGATGAGTCTTCTTACGGGCGCTACTCTTGTTGTATATCCTTCTAGTATCCCAGATTTAATTGAACTAGGTAGCATTATTCACAGTCAACAGGTCTCTATTCTTTTTCTTTCCGGTGGTTTGTTCAGGCTACTGATCGAAGTCAGCCCCGATACATTGCATATGCCAAATAGCGTTATTGTTTCCGGTGATTTCGTTAGCCCGAGATTGTTTACGACAGCGGCCAAGGCGGGGTTAACGAAAATATTTAATGGAATGGGGTGTACTGAAAATTCGGCTATTTCATCAGTCCATCTTGTTTCACCACACGATACCTTTGATGATGGCCTGCCTGTCCCAATTGGTACTCCGTTGCCGCTAGTCGATATGATTGTGCTCGATGAACATCAACAAAAATGCGAGCCTAATATGCCGGGTGAACTTTGTATTGGTGGTGCGGGGCTTGCCGAAGGCTACTTAGATCCGAAGTTAACAAGCGACCGTTTCATTGTTGTCAGTGTTGACGGTCAACTTCAACGCTATTATCGAACCGACGACCGTGCCAAATGTGATGAATTTGGGAATTTTACGCTGCTGGGGCGTGGTAGCCACATCTGTAAAATCCGTGGTTTTAGAGTTGAGCTTACTGGCATAGAGCATGTGCTTCGAGAACACCCTCAAATAGAAGATGTCATTGTCGTAATAGAGGAAACATCTAATGAACCTCGGCTACACGCCTGCTATCTGAGCAAAGTAGATTCTGTAGATAATGGAGACCTTCGTAATTTTTTGAGCTCAAGATTACCGTCATACATGGTACCAGAGCGATTCACTCAATATGAAACCCTGCCAATGACGAAGAATGGCAAGCGTGATCGCATACAAATGGCTCAGTGTTTAGCAAATGAGAATATTTAAAAATGGAAAATAACATACAAGCAAAGATTCTTACCATCTGGGAAGAGGTTATAGGTAGCAGTAACGTGGAACCATCAGATTTGTTTTTGGCGCAAGGTGCGAATTCGCTGCATTTAATTAAATTGGCGTCACTGGTTAGTAAAGAACTCAATATTCATGTTTCGTCTGTGGATGTATTCACTGCTGGTAGTGTTCAAAAGCTAGCAGATCAGCTTGCCAATAAGCAAGGACGGTAAGGCGTTACTTTTTGTTTTGGGGAAATCAAATGAGCAATGAGACCTTATATAGCGCAGTTAGGGACACTTTAGAAAACTGTTTGGGGCAGAAGGGGAATTTTGACTTTAGCTCTATTTTAGGATCTGAATCGAATAAATGTGCTGAATTACTATCAGTATTTCTACAAGTTAAGGTGACCCTTCAAGATCTACAATCTTGTTCCTCAGTGAGTTGTTTAGTGGAGCGTTTGATTGATAGAACCCCAAAATTGCGTGATATGAGTTTTGTCCCTGCGACACCCGGGCAAAAAGGCATTTGGTTACTGGATCAAACGTTGAAGCAACCTGAAAGCTATAATGTGCCTTTACTCATGGAAGTGGATACTGCTTTAAATTGGCAGTTTGTTAGGATGGCAGTTGCGAAGGTTGCAGAAATCACACCAGCCCTATGTACTCATTTCTCTTTCAACCAAAATCGACTTTATCAAGTGATTAGTAAAGAGGGGAACATCAATATTACCCGTAAGCGCTTGGCAAAAGGAGAATGCCCCGAACAAATCATTAAACAAATGGCTCGTAAGCACTTTGACTTATCAGAAGGCGGGTTGTCCGATATTTGTCTAATAACAGATGACTCTAATCGCAGTTGGTTGGCATGTTGTTTCCATCATATTATCGTCGATGCTCCTTCTGTACGCATAACCTTAAGTCAGTTGCTTAATTTTTATTCCAACCTCACAGAAGGGCTGCCTTTACCTTCTAAGAAGGTTGGCGCAACCTATACTGATTTCACTCAATGGCAAAGCTCGCTACTTGCACGGCCCGAATCCGCCAGTATGAAAGAATATTGGAAGGAGGTTCTTAGTCCTCGGCTATCTATGATTGATTTACCTGCTGATCATTCTAGAAAGTACATTAATGGTGTAACGGCTGGATATTGCCATGTTGATATAACGCGTGATGATGAACTGAAAATTTATGCGCAAGCACGGCAGTTAGCGATGACACCATTTATGTATATGGCAATGTGCTGGCAGTTCTTGTTGCATCGATTATCCGGCCAAAGGGATATTATAATCGGCATTCCATTCACACTTAGAGAGCACAGTGAATTTGAAGAAACAGTCGGATACTTTATCAATACCCTGCCATTTAGAACGTATATAGACTCAGATGCGAGTGTTAATGATCTAGCCGTAGCGGTTCGAAATAGATTTATCGAAGCTCATGTGAATAAGCATTTCCCATTCGGGGATATTGTCGCAAGTACAGGTCAAAGTTATGGGCAGGGGAATCCGATTTTTCAAACATTGCTTGTGATACCGGATACTAAGGACGATATCTTCACCCATCTTCCATTCGCAGTAAAACTGACAGAATACTACAGCCAAGCAGCCAAATATGATTTGACGCTATTTATAGACACGGCTTCCAGTCATCGGTTGGTCATGGAGTATAACGCAGAGTTATTCGAAGAAAAGACGATCAACTATTGGTTACAGTTGTTTCGACACATAGCGTTGATGATGGGGGAGTGTGATACGACCCGATTGGGAGAAATAGAGATACTGACGCACGAAGAGCAGGTAAATATTGTTAATCGATCCAGTACATCTATTACTGAAGATTATTATCAGTGCTTTGTTAGTGAAATCCGAAAATTTGCATCAGAGCATCCAAATGCTACCGCACTAGTTTCCCGAAAAGGTGATTGGACATACGGATGGTTAGAGAATCGCGCTAACCAAATTGCAGAGTACATGTATAACAATTTTAAGATTGGAGCCGGTACTCGTGTAGGGTTGCTGTTAAATCGCAATGAAGATTCTATCGTTTCTTTGCTGGCGGTTTTAAAAACAGGCGCATCTTATGTTCCTGTCGATCCTAGTTATCCGCGAGAGCGAATTGACTATATGCTAAATGATGCGGCGGTCGATTATATTATTACCACAAGTGACTTTGTATCATCTTTACCGGTGGATATTCATAAATTACTGTTGAATGAAGTTGAGTTTAGCGCTCAAGTTGATTGGCAGCCAGTTCAACGAAAACCTGATGATGAGTTGTACGTCATTTATACCTCTGGTTCCACAGGGCAACCAAAAGGCGTCCGGCTTCTCAATAAAACCCTTTCTAATCTACTTGCGTGGCAAAAGGAAATAACGGTATGTCGAGAAGGGGCGTACACGTTGCATTATATGTCATTGTCCTTTGATGTGTCTGTGCAGGAAATTTTTGGTACTTTGTGTACAGGAGGGAAGCTGTATATTTCAGATGAAGAGGAGCGCAAAGATCTTCATCATCTTCAAGGTGTGATTGAGGCTCGCGGAATACAACGTGCGTACTTCCCTTACGTTGCTTTACAACATTTGGCTCAATTGAGTGTAATGAACAATGCGACGTTATTAACACTAGAAGAAGTGTATTCTACTGGTGAACAGTTGGTTCTTACTTCGAGTATTAAACATATGTTTAAGGATGGTAGACGGCTGATTAATTTGTATGGGCCTTCTGAGAGCCATGTTTGTTCAGCGTATGTGATGCCTTCGGATGTATCAACTTGGGGCGATGCCGCATCGATAGGTTACCCTTTACCCGGTTTTAGCCTACTTGCATTGGATGAAAGAAGACAATTAGTACCCGCTGGCGTTGCAGGTGAGCTTTGGATTGTCAGTGATTTCCTGTCTCCGGGATATCATAACAAAGGCCAAGAAACAAACTCGAGGTTTTTGGCCAGTGAATGGCCGGAAGCAGTAAGCCAACAATCTTATAAATCGGGCGATCTGGTTAAATTAGAGTGCAATGATACATTTACGTATCTTGGCCGTATGGATAACCAACTGAAAATTCGCGGCTTCCGAATCGAGCCATCGGAGGTAGAGGCTGCTATTAACGCACTCGAAGGTGTAAAGGTGTCGGCGGTAATAGGTAAAGAGATGTCAGCGGGTAATAGACAATTAGTTGCCTTTATTGCTGGTGGCAACACGTTGGATCAGTCAAAGATACTGGTGCAGTTGCGGGAACACTTACCTGATTACATGATACCGAGTGAATTGGTGATCCTAAATGATTTGCCGACAACACCCAGTGGAAAGATTGACCGTAAAGCACTCCATCACATAGATATACAACAAGTAGACAATGAAAGTTGTGACGAAGAGGAACTGAACTCAATAGAGCGCGAAGTTAGGGATTTATGGCAAAGAGCGTTTCCAAATAGAGTGATAAAAGTGACGGACGATTTTTTCACCATTGGTGGACACTCATTGCTGGCGACTCAATTGGTGTACTTGTTGCGCCAACAATTCAAAGTCGACTTTCCACTGAAGTTATTATTTAACAACCCTACGTTACGTGATATGTCCACCGTTGTAGAAAAATACCTCAGCAAAAAGGATCATTCTAGTTCTGAAATAGAGAAAGTATTTGTTAAAGATGCCGCTATAGAGCACGACTGGCGTTATGCACAAAAATTAAGAATGGCAACAGGAGATGATATATTATTAACTGGCGCCACAGGTTTTCTGGGTATCTATTTGCTACGTTTGTTATCGAATCAAGTAAATGGGAAAGTTGTATGTCTAGTCAGGGCAGATGATCCTCAATCAGGCCTTAATCGATTAATTAAAAACGCATGTGAGTACGGCATTGAGAACGATATAGATTTTTCTCGTGTTGCCATCGTTGTGGGTGATGTTGCTAGCGAAAACCTTGGGCTAGATGAGCAAGATTACAGGCGCTTATCTGGAACAGTGTCTACAGTGTATCATGCTGCTGCCCATATCAATTTTGTGTTGCCGTACAGTTCAGTTAAAGGTGCAAACGTCGATGGTACAGTCAATATTATTAATTTTTGTTGCCATCAAATGCGCAAAAAATTGGAGTATATTTCGACAATTGCCGTTTTTTCCCCTAAATACCCCAAGCAGCCAATTACCGAGAGTAGTATACCGGATTATCCGCAATCTTTGTCGATAGGTTATACACAAAGTAAGTGGGTAGCTGAACAATATGTTCATCAAGCGCGTAAGCAGGGCGTGAATATTAACGTCTATAGAATAGGCCGCATATCCGGTGACAGCATAACTGGCGCATGTCAGGAAGATGATTTCCTGTGGCGTCAAATCAAAAGTTTTATCCAGATGGGGGTAGCACCATTTGCTGAAACTCTTGCTACCGATCTCCTCCCGGTTGATTTTGTGGGTAAAGCTATCGTCGCGTTATCGTTGTCTAATACAGATTCACAAAAAAATTATCATTTATTTCATCCTAAAGGAACGGATTTCATCCCAGTCTACAAAGCTATAGAAAGTACTGGGCATTCAATTGAAACTATGTCTGAGGAAACTTGGCTAGAGAAACTCGAACAAATGGTAGTTGATGGATATGATGTGGCTCTTGGATCACTTATTCATTTATACAAGGAGGAGGCTTTGAATATCGGTGATTGTACATATAATAATGAGATAACTATTAATGCAATTAAGGCATCTGGATTCGATTTCCCTAATATTAATGTTAATACATTTACCAGAATGATCTCCTATTTTATGGAGAACAAAGTGCCATTTAAAGCAAAGGTAAAATAAATAATAAGGAGACATAATGTTAAAAGTTGTATTTGATAATTATATCGAAGCCGTTATTGAAAAGTCACCTTCAAAGCTTGCTTCATTATTCTGTGATGATGGTATTTTAAAGTTACCATTTAGAACAAATCGACCTATAATTGAGGGTAAATCCAAGATTCTCGAACATTACTTAGCGAGTTTTGGTCAGGCACCACTGGTATTTACTTCGATTAAAGATGTAGAAATATATGATATTTCTGAGCGTGACACGTTTATTGTCGAATACCGTCTAAACGGAAAAACATTGCCGCACAAGAAGGATTTTTATTGCCTATATATAAATGTATTTAAGATTGAAAATGGAAAAATTAAAGAGTTACACGATTACGAGGATGTGTTAAATAGAGAGTCTATACTTTCCAATCATTAAATTATTACATAACTATACCCACATTACAGAGGGTAATAATCCATGTGATGTGGGTGGTTGTTTTATTTTTAACTTTATCATATATTATTCAGTCATTTTATTTCAATTGTTATTTTAAAACTTATTATTACTTTTTTATGGTATAATTACGAGATTATTATATTATGATGTTACTGTTGTATATAAATTATAAGACAATATTGAGAAAGTTATAATGAAAAAAGATAATCAATTATGTAATGAAAATTGCAATACAAACAGAGGCGATAGTGAGACAGATAGCGCAACAGTGACGCCATTCGAAAGCGCATTAGGTAAGCTCCAATGTGTTCTTGTTGCCAGACGAACAGCGACTAACCCGGAAGGTGTCTCGTGGGCTCAATACGATACCCTGCATTTTTTGCGACAATTTCAACCTATGATCCCAAGTATGATTGGTGAAAAACTCGGGTTTACTCGATCAAAAATGTCCAAAATACTCCGCTCGCTCAAAGAAAAGGAATTAATTGAACAAGAATCTGGTGAAAATGACAAAAGAGAACTCGTGACACGTTTAAGTCATAAAGGGTTGATGTTTTTGCAAAGAGCTGAACTTAGTCGCCATAATATGGCAGATATTGTTGCTTCTAGCATGTCACAAGGGGAAATCGCAATATTCACAGAATTGTGTAATCGAGCCGCCGATCTGTTATATAAGGAAACGCCTGTGAGGAATGATGGTTGATTATGTTTGAATTAAGAGTATTTCATCATTACGAGAGGCATGACGCGAATGCGTTGTCATTATTTGCTCAGTAACTGTAGGTGCTGAATGAATATCAGCACCACAAAAGAAGATGTTTTTTTAAGAAGATTTAAGCGCTTCTACACGCGCTTTATTATAGGTAAGGAAACCTGAAATTACCGCCAATAGTAATGCTGTAGAGGCGAGCAGGCCGCCCACTAAATTGAGTGAAGCGTAACCATAATTAGAGGCGATAACAACTCCGCCCAACCATGCACCAACTGCATTGCCTAAATTAAAAAATCCAATATTGACTGAGGAAACGAGATTAGGCGCACCGGCTTCTTGGGCTTTATCCATCACCAGACGCTGGATTGGCGATACTGTAGCAAAGCCAAACGCCGCCATCAGAAATATACTTAAGCAGGCAATGAATGGATTGTCGCCATAAAGCCAGAAAATAAATAAAACCAAGGCTTGTAACCCCAGTGTCCAATATAATAATGGCATCATCGCTTTGTCCGCGAGTTTTCCCCCGACGATATTGCCAAAGAAAAATCCCAGCCCCAAGACGACAAGAATCCATGTGATTGCGCTTTCTGAAAAACCTGCAATATGGGTCATCAACGGCGCGATATAAGTAATAGCAGTAAAGAATGCAGCAGGGCCTAAAACTGTGATCCCCATCGCCAGCAGAACATGGATATTTGTAAAGGCCAGTAATTCCTTTTTGATACTGGTAGGCGTTTGTTGAAGGAATTTAGGTAATAATCTTAAAATACCGAGTAATGCGATAATGCCGATAAAGGTAATAATGGCAAAAGTGACACGCCATGAAATAACTTTTCCTATCCATGTACCAAGCGGTATACCAATAAGATTGGCAAGCGTCATCCCACTGAACATAAATGCGATAGCGCTTGTCTTCTTATTTTCCGGCACCAGTTCTGCCGCAATAATAGCGCCTATTCCCATAAAAGCGCCGTGGGTAAGAGATGTTACTATGCGACCAACAATTGCCAGATAGAATGTGGGAGCTAAAGCAGTCAAAGCATTTCCAATAATAAATAACATCATTAATATGGCGAGCATCTTTTTTCTTTCTACCTGTCTCCCCAATATAATCAAAACGGGCGCACCAACAAATACACCAAGGGCATAACTGGTTGCCATATACCCCGCCATAGGTATTGAAATATTAAACTCGGTTGCAATTTCAGGAAGTAATCCGGCGATAATGAACTCGGTTGTAGCAATTCCAAATGTTGCTATGGCTAGAGCCCAAATAGCTGCAGGCATAGGTGAAACTCCTAATGAGTGATGAATAATGGGATTATTGTTGAAACATTCTGTCGTTATCTTTGGATGCTGTCTCTGTAGTAATATATTCCTGCGGCATCTCATTTGGAAGTAATTATAAATCAGTTAGATCAATACAAACTGGTGACAGGTTCCCAAAAATGTGAAGATAACGGACAAAAAAGCCCATTTTTTCTGGAAAGTGTTTTGCCCAAAAGCAATCGCTTTTGAGCACATTAATTAGATGATAAGGGCAATCATCCTCCATTTCCTTGCTGATACGCCAGCGCCACCGTTAATGACTGCACCAGACACAAAGTCGCTGACTGAGAGCGGAATGCATCCACCTGTGCTTCCTTCACCACAAAGCAGATATCGCTGAAACTGGCCAGTGGGCTGATTTGGCTATCAGTAATCACAATCTGCTTCGCCCCCGCCCGTGCGGCCCTTTCACTGACCATCACCGTTTCTTCGGCATACGGCGTAAAGCTGATTGACACCACAACATCATCAGAACCAATCCTATTCATCTGTTCGCGAAACATTCCGCCCAGACCATCCACCAGCAAAGGGCGGCACTCCAAATGACTGAGGGCATAAGTGAGATACGATGCCACGCTGAAAGAGCGACGCAGCCCAATAATGTAGATATGGTGGGCGCCGGCCAGTAAATCCACTGCCTTGTTTAAGTCTTCCGCTGGTGTACGAGCAGCGAGTTGCTGCATCGCCTGTGCATTGGAATTGGCGAATTCCTGCAAAATATGCTGCGGATCTTCCGGTATCTGCTGATCGCCATCCAACTCCTTAAATAACCGCGCCCGATCCGTATAACTGGCGGTTTCTTCAACCAGATTCATACGAAATAATTGTTTCATCTCATTGAAGCCGCTGAAATCAAAGGCATTAGCGAAACGAATGAGTGTAGAAGGCGGAACATTGGCCTCTTTTGCGATAACCGCCACCGTATCAAATGCGACACTATTAGTATTATCCAGTACATATCTTGCAACTTGCTGTAACCGTTTACTTAACTCACCATAACGCGAGCGAACTTGTTCTTGCAGCTCATTCAGGTTCGACGCAGCAGACATAATGCCTCCATAATAAATTGTAATGAAATGGATAATTCATTCATCAGACAAGCCTGCTGAAGATGATCGCAAGTTATCACTTTCTGATGAATGTAATTGCATAAAAATAGCGTGTTGATCACATTAATTAAAGTGCATTTCAATTTTTATTGAAAATGAAACGTATATTTCATATATCTGTAGCATATTGACTCAATTTGTGAATGGCAATGATGGTGTGCGTCTGGAACATCACGACAGCAGCTTTGTCATGCCAACGATGGAGTAACCCATGAATACAGCGGCAATCAATACAAAGAAAATGACCATGGCGCAGGCTTTGGTCAAATTTCTCAATCAGCAATATATTGACGTAGATGGGGAAGAATATCCTTTTATCCGTGGCGTTTTTACAATATTTGGTCACGGTAATGTCGTGGGATTGGGGCAGGCGCTGGAACAGGAACCCGGTCATCTCCGTGTCTATCAAGGATGTAATGAGCAGGGGATGGCGCATATTGCTACTGGTTTTGCCAAGCAGAAAAAACGCCGGCAGATTTTTGCCGTCACATCTTCTGTGGGGCCAGGGGCTGCCAACATGGTGACTGCCGCCGCAACAGCGACAGCTAACCGCATTCCATTACTGTTATTACCGGGAGATACCTTCGCCTGTCGTCAGCCCGATCCGGTTTTGCAGCAGGTTGAACAGTATGGTGATGGCACGATCAGTACCAATGATTGTCTCCGTCCTGTTTCCCGTTATTGGGATCGTATTTCCAGACCTGAGCAATTGATGAGCGCCATGATCCACGCGATGCGGGTATTGACCGATCCCGCCGATACGGGCGCAGTCACGATCTGCTTACCACAGGATGTTCAGGGCGAAGTGTGGAATTATCCCCATTACTTCTTCCAGAAACGGGTACATCGTCTTGAACGCCGCCCCGCCTCTTTGCCAAGTATTCAGGATGCGCTGGAACTGATTCAGCGCAAGAAAAAGCCGCTGTTAATTTGTGGCGGTGGTGTGCGTTATTCCGAAGCGCATGACGCTTTTCGCCAGTTTGCTGAAATATTCAATATTCCATTTGCTGAAACGCAGGCAGGGAAAAGTGTGATTGTGGCGGCTCATCCATTAAATTGCGGTGGTATTGGTACGACGGGCTGTCTGGCCGCAAACCTGCTGGCTAAGGAAGCGGATTTAATTATTGGTGTTGGAACACGTTTTACCGATTTCACCACGGCATCAAAATCCCTGTTCCAGAACCCAGAAGTGGAATTCCTTACCATCAATGTGGCGGAATTTGACGCCTGTAAACTGGATGCTGTCGGTGTCGTCGCAGATGCCAGAGAAGGACTGAATGTCATCGTGCAGTCATTGGCAAAAACAGCATGGCGTTCGGGCTGGCAGCAGGAAATTTCGCAGGCGAAAGCAGCTTGGCAACAAGAGCTGGAGCGGTTGTTTGCCATTCAGTATCAGGCCGGAGATAAACCAGAAATCGCGGGTCATTTAGATGACAAACTAGGCGAATACAGTGAAACGCTGCAAACCAACCTGACTCAGACGCGGGTACTCGGCCTGATGGCTCGCTATTTGGAGCCGAACGCGATCATTGTGGGAGCGGCAGGCTCCCTGCCGGGGGATTTACAGCGCGTATGGCAGCCAAAAGAGCCTGATACTTATCACCTTGAGTATGGCTATTCCTGTATGGGGTATGAAATAGCGGCCTCGCTGGGAGCAAAACTTGCCTGTCCGGATCAACCAGTTTACGCGATGGTAGGGGATGGTTCTTACCTGATGCTGCATAGTGAATTACAAACGGCGATTCAGGAAAACATCAAGATCACGGTTCTGTTGTTTGATAATGCCGGGTTCGGTTGCATCAATAATTTGCAGATGAGTCAAGGCATGGGTAGTTTCGCTACGGAAAACCGTTATCGCAATCAGCAGAGTGGGCGGCTGGATGGGGGGCTGGTGCAGGTGGATTTTGCCAAGAATGCGGAAAGTTATGGCTGCAAGAGTTATCGGGTGCATGATGAGCAACAATTAATTACCGCTTTGCTGGATGCCCAAACACAGCCGTGCGCGACTTTAATTGATATTAAAGTGCTGCCAAAAACCATGACCCATGATTATGAATCATGGTGGAGAACAGGGACAGCCCAGATCGCGGATAACCCAGCGATTACACAGGCGGCGGAAAACATCAGGGAATATGTGGAGAAAAAGACGCGCCAATATTAATTGCTAAAATCTGAGTTATCCTATTTTAATGTTGGATATGGAATTTTTATTTCATATCCCGCAATGTTATTACTCTCCAATTCCATCTACTTCTTTCAAAAAATAACACACAGGTTTGCATACTACATTACTTTATGTTTTTAAAGGTTATTTTTCCATTTATCAAAAGTGATTACTCTATCTTTCGTGACAGGTATGACACTAAATTCATTTTTTTCATCACAAAATGCTAACCATCTCTAAAAAATAAAATTTTCAAAGATTAAAAAATTGAAATAAATATTTTGCTTGATATATTTTTATCCATACCAGAAACAGATACCGAAGTACCAAGGAGCATCCATGTTCAATATTGCATTATTTGGCGCTGGGCGGATTGGGCAGGTTCATGCGGTTAACATTGCCAATCATAAAGAAACTCACCTTTATTCCGTGGTTGATCTCCATCGGGCAAGTGCTGAAATGTTGGCACAGAAATATCAGGCAAAAATACAGACCATCAAAGAAGCGATGTCCGACCCTGATGTTGATGGTGTCCTTATTGCATCAGCAACGCATACCCACGCCGATCTGATCGAGTTTGCCGCCCGGCACAATAAAACGATTTTCTGTGAAAAACCGGTTCATCTTGACCTTGAGCGAGTTCGTCAGTGCCTTGCCACGGTAAAAGAGTGTCAGGTTCCTTTGTTTGTCGGCTTTAATCGTCGCTACGATCCCCAGTTTCGGCGGCTGAAAACCCTGTTTAATGCAGGCATGATCGGTAAAGCGGAATCCCTGCTAATCACTTCGCGCGATCCGTCCCCTCCGCCAGTTGAATATGTTCGGGTGTCTGGGGGCATGTTCCGAGATATGACCATCCATGATTTTGACATGGCTCGTTTTATCATTGGTGAAGAGCCTTGCGCTATTTATGCACAAGGCAGCAATCTTGTTGATCTTGCGATTGGGCAGGCAGGCGATATTGATACCGCGTTTATTGTTATGAAGTTTCCGTCCGGGGCAATGGCAACCATCACCAATAGCCGCCGTTCGGGATATGGTTATGACCAACGTCTGGAATTGCATGGTGAGAAAGGTTTGTTAACTGTTGGTAATATTAAAGAAAACAGCGTTGAACTCTGGGGTGAAGAAGGGTGTCTTGCCGCTAAACCTGAGCACTTTTTCCTGCAACGTTATCGTGAGGCCTATATTGCGGAATGGAATCACTTTGTCGATGTCATGGCAGGTAGAGCGATACCTGAAACCAACGGCATTGACGGTGAACAGGCTCTGTATCTTGCAGACAAAGCGCTTGAATCTCTGCTATCCGGCCAAGAAATCAAACTATAGCTGTAGGGTTTGATAACGATAAAAGTATTGCTGCCTGAGGATAGTCAATCAGGGGGGAGGATCAGATGTTAGCTTTTCTTTCTTTTATTGGGTTTACCCTGCTAGTAGCAGGGACTGCCTATTATAAAACGCGAAATAAACACTTAATTGATTCTACCGAAGGTTATTTTCTTGGCGGGCGTTCTCTGACCGGAATTTATATTGGTAGCTCCATGCTATTAATGAATTTATCTACAGAGCATTTGGTCGGCTTGAACGGGCTGGCATTCAGAACCGGATTTATCGTTATGGCCTGGGAAGTCATCGCGGCATTGACCATCGTGCTGTTTGCCGTCTATTTCCTGCCAAAATATCTGAAATTGGGTATTTCGACGATCCCTGAATATTTAGAACGTCGGTTTGATAAAAACACCCTGCTGATTACCTCGATTTTATTTCTGGCGATGTACGTAATTTCGTTATTACCCATCGTGTTATATACCGGAGCAATTGCACTGGAAAGTCTGTTTCAGGTGTCTCAGGTACTTAAGGTCGATAGAACTACTGCGTTATGGATTATGGTCTGGGGCGTCGGTGGGCTTGGCGCAGTTTATGCTATCTTCGGGGGGATTAAGGCTATTGCCGTTGCTGATACTGTTAATGGCGTTGGGCTGATTGTTGGCGGATTAATGGTCACGGTTTTTGCCTTGTTGTATGTCGGGGATGGCAACGCGTGGAAAGGTTTGACTGATGTTTATCAGGCACATCCTGATAAATTCAATTCGATTGGCAGTGAAGATTCGCTGGTTCCATTCTCTACGCTATTTACAGGGCTGATTGTCTCCAACATGTTCTTTTGGTGTACCAACCAATCCATCGTGCAGAAATCACTGGGTGCCAAGAATCTGGCAGAAGGGCAAAAAGGTGTGATGCTGTGTGCCTTATTTAAGCTCATCATTCCCTCCATTATTATTCTACCGGGGATTATCGCATTCCATATTTTCAGTGGGCAAATAGATAATCCAGACAACGCTTATCCTGCACTGGTGCAATTGGTACTGCCAAAAATTCTGGTTGGCTTCTTTGCTGCGGTCGTTGTGGGAGCGGTATTTTCCACATTCAGCGGTGGGCTGAACTCTTCCGTGACTCTGTTTATTGTCAATATCTACAAACCGCGAATTAACCCGAACGCGACTGAAGCACAGACTGTGGCGGTCGGCAAATATCTGGGAATTGGGCTGGCGCTGGCAACCATGATCATTGCGCCACTTGTTGCCAACGCGCCGGATGGTTTGTTCTACCTGATTCAGCAGCTACAGGGTATTTTTAACGCCCCGATCCTGAGCGTCGTACTGGTCGGGTTAATGACAAAACGTGTTCCACCGATTGCAGCAAAACTGGGGCTGTTGTTTGGCGTGTCGGCTTATATCATCTGTAACTTTATCCTGCACATCAATATTCATTTCTTCCATTTGGTCGGCATTTTATTCGTACTGAATATTATCTTTATGCTGACTATCGGTTATTTCTTCCCGGCTGAAACTTATCAGGAAGTGTATACAAAGCAGGTCGATATTACGCCGTGGTCGATGGTAAAACCGACGGGATGGTTAATCACATTGGCTGCCATTTCCATGTACGTTTTCCTCGCACATAACGTACCTGTATATGTAATGGTGCTCTACTATGTATTTGCCGCAGGTGTTCTGGGCTATGTCCTCTATCAAATAGGCCGTGTACTGTTTAAACGGCCTGTCGCGGCGAAGGCGCCATACCGTATTCGGTAAGAGGTGGAACAATGGATCAGTATAAAAAGTTTGATGTTATCTGCATGGGGCGAATCGCCGTTGATCTGTATGGTCAGCAAATTGGTGCCCGTCTGGAAGACATGGGGAGTTTTTCTAAATACCTTGGCGGCTCTTCGGGTAATGTCGCTTATGGCACTGCGCGTCAGGGACTGAAATCTTCTATGCTGGCAAGGGTCGGTGATGAACACATGGGGCGTTTTCTGCGTGAAGAGTTGCAGCGGGTTGGCTGTGATACCAGCCACTTGATCACCGATAAAGAACGGCTGACGGCGCTGGTATTGCTCGGCATTAAAGATAACGAAACTTTCCCGTTGATCTTTTACCGTGATAATTGTGCAGATATGGCTATCACCCGTAATGATTTCAGCGAAGACTATATTGCATCTGCCCGTTGTCTGGCGATTACAGGAACTCATCTTTCCCATCCACAAACCCGTGATGCCGTGCTGACAGCGTTGCAATATGCCCGCCGTAATGGAGTAAAAACCGCCATTGATATCGATTATCGTCCGGTATTGTGGGGGCTGACGTCACTTGGCGATGGTGAAACCCGTTATATCGCATCAGAGCAGGTGACAGCACAATTGCAGGAAGTCCTCCCCCAATTTGATCTAATCGTTGGTACGGAGGAAGAGTTTCATATTGCGGGTGGCTCCACAGATACCGTTGAAGCTCTGCGTTGTGTTCGGGCATTGACTGAGGCGACTCTCGTCTGCAAACGGGGCGCATTGGGATGCTCTGTATTCAACGCAAGTATTCCCGATACACTGGATGAGGGGATTACCATACAGGGCGTCAGAGTGGAAGTTCTCAACGTTCTGGGGGCGGGTGATGCTTTTATGTCTGGCTTACTGCGTGGCTATCTGAATAACGAAAGCTGGGAACAGGCCTGTATTTATGCCAATGCCTGCGGCGCACTGGTGGTTTCCCGTCATGGCTGCGCGCCAGCTATGCCAGATAAAATTGAACTGGATAATTACCTTGCTCGGGCTGAGGATGTGCTGCGCCCGGATTTGGATGTTCACCTTAACCATTTGCACCGCATTAGCCGCCGTCACAAACAGTGGGAAGAATTGTGTGTTATGGCGTTTGATCACCGTATCCAGTTTGTTGAAATGGCGCGTAAGGTTAACGCCAGTCTCGAACGCATCCCGCAACTGAAAAAACTGTTATTCCGTGCGAGCCAGGAAGTGATCGCGGAAGCCCATCTTGAAGGGCAGGCCGGAATATTATGTGACAGCACCTTCGGGCAGGATGTGCTCAATTCCGCGACAGGAAAAGGGTTATGGATTGGGCGTCCGATTGAATTACCCGGCTCTCGTCCACTGTGTTTAGAACACGGTGACATTGGCTCTCAGCTTGTTGGTTGGCCACTGGAGCATATTGTGAAATGTCTGGTGTTCTTCCATCCTGAAGACAGCCCTCTTTTACGTCTGGAGCAGGAAAGAACCGTGCAGGAAGTGTACGCCGCCTGCTGCCAATCGGGTCATGAATTGTTGCTGGAAGTGATTTTGCCATCCGATATGACACATTCTGATGAATTTTACCTGCGCGCCCTCCAGCGTTTCTACAATCTTGGCATCAAGCCGGACTGGTGGAAATTACCGCCAATGCAATCAGCAACGTGGGATCAGATTGAAGCCTTGATTGCACAACGTGATCGCTATTGCCGTGGTGTTGTGATCCTTGGCCTTGATGCATCAGAAGCGATCTTGAAAGCGAGTTTCAATGCTGCGGCAGGTAAACCTATCGTCAAAGGTTTTGCTGTCGGGCGTACTCTATTCGGTCAACCCTCATTGAAATGGCTGGCTGGCGAAATCGATGATCAA